>JAKACR010000048.1 GCA_021821225.1 Bacillota bacterium
TTGGGCAGCAAAACGCCGGGGCATCCGGAATACCGGCACACGCCGGGCGTCGAGACGACAACGGGCCCGCTCGGACAAGGGATTGCGAACGCGGTTGGCATGGCGATGGCGGAACGTTTTCTGGCAGCGCGCTACAATCGTCCCGGTTTTCCGGTGATCGACCACCACACTTACACCATTGTCGGCGACGGCGACCTGATGGAGGGCATCGCCAATGAAGCCGCCTCGCTCGCCGGACACCTCAAACTCGACCGACTGATCGCACTGTACGACTCAAACGATATTTCACTCGACGGGCCGACTTCCAGAGCCTTCACGGAAAATGTCGCGGCCCGCTTTGAAGCGTTGGGCTGGAATGTGCTGCGTGTCGCGGACGGCAACGACGTGCCCCAGATCGCCGCCGCTCTGGAACAGGCCCGCCAGTCAAGCGGCCGGCCGACGCTGATCGAAGTCCGCACCATTATCGGCTTTGGCAGTCCGGGACGCCAGGGGACGTCGGAGGCGCACGGCAAGCCGCTCGGAGCGGAGGAAGCCCGGCTGGCCCGCCAGACATACGGCTGGACCTATGAGGGCACCCATTACGTCCCCGACGAGGTGCGCCGGCACTTTGCCGAATTCGTTCGCCAGGGCGAGCGGCACGAGGCCGAGTGGGATGCGCTTTTCCAGCGTTACCGTTCCGAACATCCGGAACTCGCGGCAGAGTTGGAGTCGGTGATCGCGGGCAAACTGCCCGCGGGGTGGGACGCCGCGCTCCCGATTTTCGCGGCGGGCGGAAAAGCGATGGCCACGCGCCAGGCGTCCGGTCAGGCGCTGAACGCACTGGCTCAACAGTTACCCACCCTGTTTGGCGGATCTGCCGACCTCGCGAGTTCCAACGATACGACGATCAAGGGTGAGGATGTCTTTAGCGCGCAGAACTACAGCGGCCGCAACGTTTGGTTCGGCGTGCGCGAGCACGGCATGGGCGGCGCGCTGAACGGTTTGGCCCTGCACGGTGGACTGCATACGTTTGGCGCCACATTTCTCGTCTTTTCCGATTACCTGCGTCCTTCCATCCGGCTTGCTTCGCTCATGCGCCTGCCGATCGTGTACGTCTTCACGCACGACAGCATCGGACTGGGTTCGGACGGCCCCACACACCAGCCGGTCGAACACGTTCCATCGCTCAGGCTCATTCCCGATCTCGTCGTGATCCGCCCCGCAGACGCCAACGAAACGGTGGCCGCCTGGAGATTCGCCATCGCGCACCGCGACCGGCCCGTCGCTCTCGCTCTGTCCCGTCAGGCGCTTCCCATTCTCGCAACGACGGCTGAGCGCGCGACACAGGGCATCGAACGCGGCGCCTACGTGGTTTCTCCGGAGAAAGGCGCTAAACTGGACGTGGTGCTGATCGCGACGGGCTCGGAAGTGAGCCTGTGCGTTCAGGCGCAGGAAGCGTTGCTCACCGCAGGCATTCACGCAAGAGTTGTCAGCATGCCCGCGCCGCGCCTGTTTGACGAACAGACGCCGGCCTACCGCGACGAAGTGCTGCCGCCGACGGCGCGCGCGCGCGTGGCTGTCGAAATGGCCCAGCCGACCGGCTGGGAACGGCATGTGGGCCCGTTTGGCGAGATCCTCGGCGTCACGACATTCGGCGCCTCCGGTTCCGAATCGGATCTGATGAAACAGTTCGGCTTCACCGCGGAGTCTGTGGTGGCCGCCGCGCAAAAAACGATGGAGAGGAGCAAACAGGCATGACCAAATTGCACGAATTGCACGCGCTCGGCCAGAGCGCGTGGCTGGACTACATCCGCCGCGACATGGTGGAAAAAGGCGAGTTGCGCCACCTGATGGAACAGGGCGTGCGCGGTGTCACGTCCAATCCGACCCTGTTTGAGAACGCCATTGCCAAGAGCGATCTCTACACGGACGACATCCGCCACTTGGCGCAGGCGGGCAAGAGCGTAACGGAAATCTATGAAGCGCTGGCGTTTTCGGACATCCGGGGCGCGTGCGACGTATTTACGCCGCTCTTCCGGGAAGCGAACGGCGGGGACGGCTTTGTCAGCCTCGAAGTCCCTCCCTCGCTCAGCCACAACGCGGCGGGGACGATTGCCGAAGCAAAGCGGATCTGGAAGGAAATCGACCGGCCCAACCTGATGGTGAAAGTGCCCGCCACGGATGAGGGGCTGACGGCAATCACCGCCCTCATCGCCGCTGGCGTCAACGTCAACGTGACGCTCATGTTCACCATGAGCGATTATGAAGTGGTGGCCGAAGCGTACATCAAGGGACTGGAGCGGCGGCTGGCGGACGGGCTGGACATCTCTGGTGTCCGCTCCGTCGCAAGCATATTTGTCAGCCGCGTCGATGGCGCGGTCGACGCGGCCGCCAAAGACGAGGCGCTCGACCGGTTGTCCGGCCGCGTGGCCCTGGCCAACGCGCGATTGCAGTACAGGGCGTTCGAACGGATCTTTGGCTCCGAGCGCTTCGCGGTACTCCGGGCCAAGGGCGCGCACGTACAGCGTCCGCTGTTCGCGTCCACGGGCACGAAGAGCGACAAGCTGAGCGATGTCCTGTACATCGACGGCCTGATCGGCCCCGAGACGGTGAACACGATGCCCCCGAAGACGCTCGCCGCTTTCCTCGACCACGGAACGGCGAAGCGCACGGTCGACGCAGACTACGGCGCGGACGAGGCGGTCATGCGCACGTGTGAGCAAGCGGGACTGGACATCTCCGCGCTCGGCGCCGACCTGAAAGTCAAAGGGCTGCAGGCGTTTGAAAAATCGTTTGACGAGCTCATGCAGACGATCGACAAAGAGCGGCTCGCGGCGGTGAAATAGTCCGCAGAGCAGGCGCAATCGTTCCACATATCGTCTCCGAAGACCTCTTAAAAATGGGCGAACCCACTTTCAGGAGGTCTTTTGGTGTATGTCAATCCCGTCTGGCGAGCAAGATTCAAACGCAGTCGTGCCTTTTTGGCTGTGCATACTCCCCATTCGAATCCCCTCATGATCCCCTTGGAAGCAGCCAGAAATGCGGACCGAGTGTATGTTTTCGGATACGTGAGGGAGCATTTCTGGTGATGACGCGGCAATGCGCCGGGGAGTTCTGCCCACTTTTTGAACAACCTCTCAAAGAATTGATCCGCGAAGTGGCGGCGGAGCACCGGGCAGACATTCTTGAACTCGAAGTCATGCCGGATCATGTGCATCTTTTGACAGACCCGCTTACGGGGGTTAATCCGGTTTTTCTTCCGCTTTTATCCGCTCATAGCTCATCGCTTTATCTTTACTCGCATTCGCCTGGACTTTCGTCCCGTCCAGCGCCATCGCCCCGAACTGAACGAGGCCGGCTTTTATACACAACTGCAACACCTGCACAAACAGCGCCTGGGAGCGTTCCAGATGACGCTTCCGAAAGGCATTGATCGTGCGGAAGCCGGGGAATTGATTGGCGGACAAATAGCGGAACGCCACGATCAGGAGAAACGCACGGCGTCACTTTCCGATTTCATGTTCACGTTTCTCAGACAATCGATCTGTGACCTGTCTGGCAAACTTGCCAGCCTGTTCGAGTGTGACAGTATAGTAGGAATTGTCGCCGTTTCGGTAATTGAAAAATCCGTGAATCTGCCCCGGGTATTCGACGAGCAAGCACCTATTGCCGTGACTGGTCATCTCCGCGTCGAGGCGTCTCACATTCTCGATGGGCACAATCGTATCCTCCGTTCCGTGAAGAATCAACGTGTCAGGCAATCCACAGCGGATATGGTGGACGGGTGACGCCTCCATAGACCGGCCTGCAAAAGCCTGTTCTCCAAATCCGAGGGACGTCGTATCTACGACGGGATTGAAGAGAATCAGCCCGTTCGGAATGCAGGAAAAGGATGTCGCCTGTTCTTCTTCGGGATGCGGGAAAACAGCTGCACACAGCGCCAAGTGTCCGCCAGCTGAACCGCCAACTGCGATAAGGCGGTTCGGATCGACTTGCAAGGCTTCCGCGTGTTGCCGGACCCAGCGAATGGCCGACCTTGCATCAGTCATGCTTTCAAAAGGCGATGTTCCGTGTACATTGCGAACCCGATAATCCGCACACACAGTAACAAAACCGTCCAGGGCGAAGTGGCGGGCGAGCGGAAAGAATTGTTCTGGTCTTCCCGCTACCCATCCCCCTCCATGGAAGATAACCATGACTGGAGCAGATTCGTCTTGCGATGACGGGACGCTGCTCTTGAATACATGCAACCGCAACGCAACATGTTCAATCGTTTCATAGACCACTTCGGTCTTGATTGGTTCAGTCATCACAGGCTTCCTCGCTCTCCATCGGGTGGCGTCTCGCACAATCATAATAGGACTTCCTTGCAATTGAATATCAAAAATGTGCACCGGGTATGATCACTTCACAGGTCTAAGGTGCGACAGTACAAGCGCGTTCGACGGACTGCTCCACGCGGCTCCCCTGGCGTATGGATTGCTGGCGTTTGGCCAACCCACATAGTTGCGGGTGCTGTACTCCAACCAATTGGGAGACTCGACGAGCGGAATGGATGGCATGTCACGTGCGACAATGCCTTCGAGCGCATTCATCACACGGTGTTGCACCGCAGGAAAAGACGTATGCAAATACGTATTCAACAGGCGCGTGGTGACGGGATTGTTCCAGTTCTCCGAGTTCGACGGGAGGTTGGGATACAACATTGAGTAGTACGCGTAAAACGGCGTCGGACCGGTGTCTGTCCACGAAATGGCCAACTGGTACCGGTGTTGCTTAAACAGGTTGTTACCGTACAAACTGGGGGATTCACCCTGAACCGTGACATGGATACCCACATTTTTCAACTCGGATGCTATGATCGCTGACATGGCCACCCATTGCGGGTAAGACGAGACCACCTGCAGTGTGAATGACAGCGGTTTCCCGGATGGCGAAACGAAGATACCGCTGCGGTTCTTCTTGAATCCTGCCTTCTGAAGGATGGCGACCGCCTTCGCCGGGTTATATTGCAGGGCCCCCTGGTACTGTTTGGCGAGAGTGGGAGACAGCCAACCCTTGGTTGTGCCGGTCAGCATGTCAAAAATGTTGGCAATGGGTGCATAGTGATAGTCAGCCTGGTTGATCTTTTGGCGGTTGATCGCATAACTCATAGCTTGGCGAACAGGCAGCTTTGCCAACAACGGGTCCTTGAAGTTGGTGTAGAGCATCAGCGTCGATCCGCTGGGAAACCAGTAGTGATTTGTCTTCGGATTTGCATCGACGTAGATGCGCTGGATGTTCGGCATTGAGGCACTCGCCCAGTCAAACTTACCGAGCGCCAGCGCCCCTTGGACGCTCGTGCCGCTGGAATAAGCGGGAAACTGGATTTCAGGAACCTTGATTTCCCCCGCCCAATAATGCGGATTGGCTACGAACGTGTATTCCTGTGGGTTGAATGTACCCACGAGGCAAGGCCCTGTGCCGATGGGATGCAGGTTCAAGGTGGTCGCGGGATTGGAGATTTTGGCCCATATGTGTTCCGGAATGATCGGCGTCTGTCCCAAGATGTACCACTGAAAAGGGACGTCGACCTGTTTGAACTGAAATTGCACGGTATAGGGACCAACCGCCTTTACAGCAGAAAGATACTGCCATACTCCGAGGGTATCGAGCTGTGGATACCGCTTGCGAATGGCGAATGAGTACACAACATCCCTGGCCGTGAAGAGCTGGCCGTCGGACCAGTGCACACCGTGGCGCAGATGAACCGTTAGCGTTCTGTCGTGGTTGGACCATCCAAATGAGGTGCCGAGCAGTGGAGTGATTTTCGAGTTGTTCAAATTAAAGTAGAACAGCGGCTGGTAGATCAGGCCTTGCGTGCCGATCAATGCAGCGGAGGCAAAGGGGTTGAAGTTCTCGTGATACAGACTGCCCTGCTGCCCCCCGACAACCAACGGCGGCGGTGATCCCGTTGCCGCCAGCGCAGAGGAGGATCCGACACCCAAGGAGGTAACCGTCAACAGACTCACCGTTATGGCGGACGAAGCCAGCTTTCTTGATTTCCGCAATATGATCATTCTCCTTTTCTGAAATGATGAATTCCCTTTGCATGATGAATCGGCAGATAACATCAACCCGTTTGGCAAACATGAGCGCGGTTTCGGAGTTCGGCAACACCAAGTCCCACTCTAGTTTGTCACAGGCGGATGCGCTTTCATCGTTCATAAAATAAAAATTCAAACGTTTGAACCGCTTCAACATAGCATGGACAGCAGGCACTGTCAATGTCGAAGAGTGAATGTGCTGTTCGTCAGTGATATTGTCCCCCTTCCTCTATGGGTTGCACCAAGGGCAGTTCCCGGGAGACGCGACGCGCAAGCCGTCACTCCTGGGATTGCTCTCGCGATACGCACAACGAGGGCAGCCATGAACCTCCGTGCGCACCAATTCCGTTTCCTTGCCACACCATTCACATGGCAGACCCCTGATCACATCAACCAATCCCCACCCTGGCGTCCGGCACTCCGGACACAAAGTCGCGAGCCGATGCCCGAGTTGCACTGCAGCCTCACGGAGTACCTGCCGACGGGTCGGGTTCATGTGTGCGCGCATGTCCGTCTCCACATGCGCCAAGCCATCCTTCGAGGCACAAGCGCATCGCCTCAAGGCTTCCCCCAGCGTTTCGAACTCCGTAATTCCTTTGAACAGGAGTCCCGGCAGCAGCCCCGAGTTGGGTCTGACAATCACGCCGTGCGAGGGAAAGCGCGCCCGTGCGAGAAAATCCTTTAGACCCTCGACCGTTTTTGTCACTTCGTGAGCATAGTTCGTCTTTACACTAAGAATCTGTTCCACCACCTCGATCCCCAACTCATCATCGACGAAGACCAAGAGTTCGTGGTTGGCAGGAACAAACAGCAATTGCGGGTCTGGGCCAAAACTGCCCTCGCTCGCCAGACCCAAAGTCAGTCCGGCGGCGTTCATTCCCAGCCGTGCCTTGCGCAGAGCCACTTCCCGCGGAGTGCCCTGACGGTCCACTTCTCCGCTGAACGTGCCAAGGAGATCGGTATCCAGGTCGCCAGGCACATGCAGTGTAAGACCGACCGCAACTTGCAAAGGCTGTCTGAATACTCGTTCCTTCTGATGTTTGGTTGCCAGCGCAGCTTTTCGCCCCTGGTAGGGATGCGGAGTGTTCTGTTGTCCGCCCACTTCCCGGTATCCCCTGCTTTCCCGCCTTTTTGCGAGAGGTCTTGGTCGTCCGACTTCCGAGAACCCCAAGTCACATCCGTGCGGTCTCGCACATGACCCGGGCCCCATTTCACCATTATTTCGTTTAATTATTTGTGATTATATTATCACGAAATGATTTTCGTATGTCAAGGCGTATCTATTCCCGCATCTCATCACAGTGATGATTTACCAATCCGACATCGCGAGCAATTCAAGGAGGTCCTTGATGGCGCGTCCACGCTGCGCGGGGTGACGCATGGGCAGTTCCGGATGAATCTCATAACGGTTTTTTCGACCGTCCCGAAAGCGACTGATATATCCGGCATTCTCAAGATCGTCAAGAATACGCTGCACCGCGCGCTCCGTCACGCCCACGATCTCTGCAATCTCCCTGGCTGTCAGACGACTATTACGAACCACACACAACAAAACCTGGGCGTGATTCGTAAGAAACGTCCATTCCGACAATGCAACCGCCTCCCTGATCCATTGAGATGATGACTTCTGTTTCATGATATAGCAACCCGAGGGCCTCCGCTCTCTGTTTTGGCCAAAACCCACAGACGATGTGCGCAACACGAAAAAGGCGCTGCACAGGCAGCGCCGGGAATTTTCAGAATTAATCCTTAATAGGTAATAAATACCATTTACTGTCAATGCCACGACGATTCATGTTTCCATCTTCGTCGATCTGGAAAAGGTGAATCCAAGTGTTCTCGATCAGTTCCCGCACGCTGTCATGACGGACAATCACGTCATCGATAGCATGCTGCGGCGCCTCAATGATCACATTCAGGCGCAACGGCTCATGCATCCACCGTACGCCATTATGCAAAGACTGCAACGCCAATCCCACCCTCAGATCCCCCCCATTGCCTTCAAGCACGCCGATCGAACCGCCCACCACGTTATGTAATACTTTGTTTCCACTCCCTAATCGAGGATTATCAACCATAGATCCGTAATACTGCAGATTGATCCAGTTGGCCACGATCATGGGCGCGGTCATAATCAGTTGCAGCGTGCGAAAGTCGGCGTCATCGCGCCAATTGTACTCATGCAAGAAGGCGCGCCCGGCCAGATTGCAGTGCGCCGTACGGGTTCGCGGGGCTGCGATAAAGGCGGCATTACCGGCCAACGCCCATTCCGGACGCACCTGCGCCCAGTCGCGAGTGCGTCGCCGTATATTCGCATAGATCTTCGATACAGGCAAATCACCGATTCCTAAAGAAGTCGCACGCTCCATACATGTCACCTGTCCTGCCTGTTGCAGCCACTGGCGCAATTGTACCAAGTCCGCCGCATGCGAAGGCGGTATATCCTCCGTGTTGAACAACTGCACCTCATCGGTGGTTGTATCATGCAGACCGGCGATAAAAAAAGTATCCGCAGGAATTTCAATCCCCTTTTGCGCAAGGCCGCGACGGGTCGACGGATCATTGAGCAACGAAACTGCGATACGGGCACTGGCCTCGCCAGTTTGACCAGCGCAGGCGCCACAATCAAGACTGGTAGCCTGCGGATTGTTGACGGTGGTACTCCCATGCCCGATAAACAACACCACCCGCGCAAAATCCCGGATCATCCCCATATTCCGCAAGACGAACTCCGCCAGCGCAGGACGATCCGCCTCAGAAATACCTGTCGGACCATCATTCGCGCACGGTTGCGACCCGACTAGCCCAGAGTCCAGCACGGGACTCAAACGACCACGCACCCCAGTGCGCAAACCCTTGCGATCAGGGTGCGGCGCCGGACGGGTCCATCCCACGCTGTCACTTACGATCTTTGGAGCTGACAATAAGCCGGCCGCCTCGACGAACGAAAAACACGAGGCCGCCGAGGTCTTAAATTTCTTCCATGAATTGGCCGCGCGCATCCGGTTGTGGCGCCAGACCATCAGTTTGTCCGCCTCCCGCGTATCCATCCCATCCGGGCGCTCACAAATGCGATAGGAAGGTTTGAACAACACAGGAAGATGCCCCTTGGCTTCGATAGCACCGAAAGGAATGTATTCCATCGGAATGCCGAAAAATCCAGCGAAACCGAGGGTCTGAACCCTCGGAGCAACCATTTCCAATGCGCGTCGGTACACCTCCGAACGCACATCAATACAAAACACCGCCTGCACATCGGCTCGATAGTTCTGTTTCACCGGGCCGCCGGCAACGAGCAGGGACGTCGCCAGTTGTCTTTGATAGCCTGCCTCAAAGGCCGTCTGCAACACCACATCAACTGGGAAGACGGCATTAGCGGGACCCGCCGGCTTCGTGACCACCGCAAGAGTTTGACGCCATTGTTCCTCAAGCGCTTTATCGTGGCGTAACTTGTAAAGCAAGGCGTCCCACGAAAGACGGATAGCGAGCAGATCACGCATCGAGTCGTCGTGATCTTTCTTTTGCTCCGCCTGCCAGCGCAAGTAACGCGTCCACCCTGCCCAACCGCCGACGCTCAATAACGCCGCATGCAGATAATCATCAACCGCCGACGGCGGTACTGCAAGTTCTCGCAGCGCCCAGGCAATCGCACTTGGCGCCGTATCCGGCAACGCTCCAACCGCCTTATTCACACCTCGCACACCCATCATCCATGGACTCTTGTCGATGCGCGCAAATTCAAGCCAACCGCCGTAGAGCGACTTGTTGCGCCAAGGCATCGGCCACAACGCCTGCCCCTCGTCAAAATAGGCGGCACAGTACTGGCTGATTCGCTCGACGACGAAATTCGACCAGTCCTGCTGGTCGAGTTCTCCGAGCATGTCCGTGACGAGCGTAAGCGGAGCCATCGACGACGAGGTCTCACAGGCAAGCACCTGCTCGAAGGCCTGGACATCCCAAGAACTCCCCAACTCCCGCAGTGCCTCCGCCAGATCGGCGCGTGTGATCCGGCCGTTTGCCATTTGCTCGCGATAGTAAGAGCGGGGCATGCACAATCCCACACCGGCGATCCGTTCAAGTGTCTCGTGGGCCTGCCAGAACGGCTGATCACTCAGACCGAAATACGGGTTGACCGCCACAAAATTCTTGATCGGCCACAAAGGCGCTATGCGCCGACAGGCCGCATCCACCTTGTCCATCCACTTCGAGCCGCCTGAGTCCATTGCGTTCATGATACCACCTCCCGCGATTGGCC
This sequence comes from Bacillota bacterium, assembly GCA_021821225.1. Next base: position 10,321 of record JAKACR010000048.1, read on the forward strand.
TTCGCCGGCTGTCCGCAATGGACCGACAGCGCCGATTCTTCCAAAACTCCGGACCAGACGGGTGAAAACCATATCGATATAGAGTCCGTTGTACAAATGCACATAACCCGTCTGCCAGAATGGTTTATGCATAATCCGTGGCAGCATCTGCTGAACAAGCAAAAGACCCACGAACACGGCGACGATCAATCCCAGGAACCAGTCCTGAACGGCGCCCGCGAATCCCTTGGCAGCGGGCAGGTCCGCGCCAAGAAGTGCTGACATACACTTGTCAAGACCGAAATACGTCGCAGAAACCAGCGTACTCAGAACGACCATCACCAGCAACATGACGCCTCTTCCACTCTCGCTCATATTCAGTGCTTGCAAAAGTAACTGGGAGAGTGCCACCATCAGGATGATCCCCATGATGATCAGCGCGGGCTGCTGGGGAGAGGGGGTACCAAAAACGGCTTCTATGCCGATGACGATCGGAGTTGCAATGGCAAAGCTCCACATTACCGACCACCCGCTCGCAGAGCGGAGCTCCGCCGACAGCGCCGGCGCCCGGAAATGGTCGACCACGCTGCCCGACGACAGGAAAGCGTGGGCCTTGTAGACGGCGTGCGAGACCATGTGCAACGCCGCAAGACTATATAATCCCAGACCGCATTCCATCAGCATGAAGCCCATCTGCGCACTGGTCGAATAGGCAAGCGATCCCTTGATGTTGGTGGCGGTCATCATCATGAGAGAAGTCGCCGCGAGGGAAAAGAGGCCCACCAGGACCAGCGTATCTGACGCCCAATTCACGCGCGTCACAAGGGTCGCCACGCGCAGCAGCAGGAATGCTCCGGTGTAGATGATGCCTGCGTGCATCAGCGCCGAGACAGGCGTCGGCGCCTCCATCACCTGGATGAGCCAGCCATGGGACGGAAATTGTGCGCTCTTCAAGACCGCACTGACGACGATCAGTCCGCTGGCAACCTGCAGGGTTTCGGGCAGTGGCCCGTGAACCGCGGCAAGCGCGGAAGCGATTCCAGTAAATTGGGACGTGTGCAGAGCACGAACGATGAGCACAAAAGCCGCGAACAGGCTGGCGTCTGCGATCCGGTGGAGCAGGTACTTCTTGCGGGCGGCCAGCACCGCGCCGGGCCGATCACGGTAAAACGCCAGCAACTCGTGCAGGGACAGACTCGTGGCGACCCAGAAGATGAAAAACCCCCACAGGTCATCGGCCAAGATCAGCATGAAGAACGACCCCAGCGTGAGACTCAACCAGCGATGAAACCGGCCCTCATGCGCATCTCCGTCCATATGGGCGGACGAATAGCGAGCGACAATTACCCCGACGAAGGCGACCAACAACGCCATAAGCACGGTCAATACGTTCACGTTGACGCTGATTCCAAGCGACCCAAGACCCGCCGGCAACCTCAGGGCGGGCCAAAGTACGGACCGAGTCATCCCCAGCGCATACGTTACGGACGCCAAGACCGCACACGCCAGAGCAAACCCCGATGCGCCCGTTGTCAATCTCCTCATCAAGCGTGCGTGATGGTTTGCGTCAATTCCGGCCACAAGACCGACCGACAGGAGCGGCCACGGCAAAATCAGCAGCAACACAGATGTGAACACCATTGGAACGACGCGCATGGCCATACCCCCTCGTATCATGATCAATGGCAGAGCGTTTGCAGCACCATCACCTACAGTCATTTCCGACTTATTTACGACATTATTATCGTGACTTATTGGTCGTTTTTATTATACGAGACTGACCGTAAGGCAGTCAACTCATCGATCTACACTTTGCTCTACACTTTTCTGTGACGATGCCAGTCTAATATTGACTCAAGTTTCGCGCCCTAATAGCGCTTGCGAAGCCGTGCCCCGCTTAGGTTAGTGAGCTTTCTATGAAGGGAAAACACGCTCGCTTCTGGTAAACTGGTGTTGTCCAAACGACCAAATTACCGAGAGCGAGTGTGTCTTTGCTGCAGGCCAAAGAAGCTGTCGACCAAGCGAAACTGAATGTGATCAATGCCCAGGTGGCCCTGTACCACAGTGAGTTGCGCACGCCGGTCGTCGGCGAGGTGATGGCCATCCCAGTGCCTGCGGGATCCCGCATTTATGCGCGACAGTCGGTAACCCTCTTCCCGACCCACCAAACGCCACAGATCGTGACTGCCATCGATCCATCGCAAGTGGACCAGGTTCAGGTGGGGGGGCGGATGACGTTTCGTGCTTCCGACCTTCCGGGGAGTTATCAGGGGCACGTGCAATTTGTCTCTCCGGTGCCCATCTTCCAGACCCAGGGCGGGCAGGTGGGGTCTAAGTGCGGCGCGCGAACAGTCAATACGTCTTTCAGGCGATCACGATCGGCGCGTGGGAGTACGTCAGTCCATCGACAGGCAGGTTCAGTCCATCGGCCCCGGCATGATGAATGTGGTGGCTGTGCCGCCTGCGCATGGAACGCCGGTCACCTTGACGCGACAGGATGCCAGAGACATCCGTGCTGCCCTATCGGAACAAGCGATCCTTACCCCACTGAACCAACCCTTGGCAGCCATTGAAGGCAGGAGCGGATCCATTCCCGCGTATGTGCCGGGGGTAAACGTGCTGTTTCCGCAGCCGGAAGTTCGTGTGGCCGATGATTGACGTAGTCCATCTCGCCAACGGGGAATTCCTGCGTCCCTACCTGCAAGGTGTACCGCAGGATGTCGCCTGTTTCCCGATCGACTTGCGGCGCGAAGGAAAACAGTTCCAGGGGCAATGGAACAACAGTTGCCCGCCAAGAGCCCCGGTGCTGGTGGTTGCCGGGGCTCTTTTATGGGTTGTCCAGACAGCGGCATGAACTCCCCGGTCTCTGTTTGAACAGATGCCTCTAAAAGACGTGCGATCCCGCCGTTTATGCGATTCCGTTTACGCGGTGGTCAGGCTGGAAGCCGAGAGTTCACGGCGATGCCTGGCGCTGAACCAGGCATACAGCAGGAACGCTACGGAAAAACTCACGTAGTAGGACAGGTCGCCGATCTGTGGAAACTGTTTTGCGATAAATCCCATGAAGAGCGACTGATTGAAAAACGGCACCGAGCAGGCGAGTCCGATGAGAAACGCCCAGAATCCCGCGCGCACCGTGCCGGCTCCCGCATAGAAATCGCGGATGTCCGAGCGCCGGCTGCGCACCAGAAAGTAGTCGCTCAGGACAACCGCGAGCCACGGGCTGATCCAGTAGCCGAGCACAAGCAGGAAATTGGTGTAATTCTGATAATAGCCGCTCTGCCCTCCAAGAAAGGACAGGACGCCTCCCAGCACGCCGATCAGCAGTGCGGCGACCCAGCGCTTCGGAGCGACCGCGCGGATCCAGTTC
>JAKACR010000049.1 GCA_021821225.1 Bacillota bacterium
TATGAAAGGATTTTCTCTGTGCTGATCCAACCGAAAATACGTGGCTTCATCTGCACCACCGCCCACCCCGCGGGCTGCCAGGCTCACGTTTCGGAGCAAATCGACTACGTGGCCAGCCAGCCTGCTTTTCGCGGTCCGAAAAAGGTGCTCGTGATCGGCAGCTCAACCGGATACGGCCTCGCGTCGCGCATCGCGGCCACATTCGGCGCCGGCGCCGACACAATCGGCGTCTGTTTTGAAAAGCCCGCTTCCGACAACCGCACCGCCACTGCCGGCTGGTACAACAGCGCGGCGTTTGAGCAGGCGGCGCGCCAGGCCGGACATGTGGCGAAAACCGTGAACGGCGACGCGTTTTCCCATGCGGTCAAAGGGCGGGTGATCGACCTGATCCGCGAGCATGTCGGACAGGTGGATCTCGTCGTGTACAGCTTGGCCTCGCCGCGCAGGGTCCATCCGGACAGCGGCGAGACGTTCGCCTCCTCAATCAAGCCGATCGGCCAGCCGTACACGAACAAGACGTTGAACTTCCACACAGGCGAGGTGTCGGAAATCACCGTTCCCGCCGCCACCGAGGATGAGATCCGGCAAACGGTCGCCGTGATGGGCGGCGACGACTGGCGACGTTGGATCGACGCGCTGGAAGAGGCGCGCACACTCGCGCCCGGGGCGCTCACCGTCGCCTACTCCTATATCGGCCCGGCCATCACTCATCCCATCTATCGCGAGGGAACGATCGGCCGTGCAAAAGACGACCTGGAACAGGCGGCACTGCAACTCAACGAGCGGCTGAAAGAAAGCGGCGGCGGAGCGTTCATCTCCGTGAACAAGGCACTCGTGACGCAGTCCAGTTCTTCGATTCCGGTTGTTCCGCTGTACATCTCGCTGCTGTACAAAGTGATGAAAGAACGCGGACTTCATGAAGGCTGTGCGGAACAGATGTATCGCCTCTTTGCGACGCAACTGTACGCGGAGAATCCCATCGTGCTCGACGACCGCAACCGCATCCGTTTGGACGACTGGGAACTGCGGGACGATGTCCAGCATGAGGTGGCCGCACTCTGGGAGGCGGCCACCACGGAAAATATCGAGCAGATCTCGGATCTCACGGGCTATCGCCATGAATTTTTGCGCCTGTTCGGATTTGACATGCCCGGTGTGGACTACGCGCAAGATGTCAACCCCGACATTCCCTTGGGGGATGACTGATAAGCGAGCTTTATCGCATGTCCCCTTGACCTCACTTTGTCAACCGTACCACTCATCCGTGGCGCGGGCGCCAAGCAGCATCATCGCCAGAATGGCGCGGCTTGCCGTCGGTGCGTCCGCGGCCGTGTACAGGACGGTTCGCGGTCCGGCGCGCTCCGTACCCGGCATCAGGGCGGCCGCTGCGGCGTGCGCTGTGGACACAAACTCCACCTCGCACACGAACGGCCCGCACCGTATCGGAGGAGCAATGCGCGGTGCCTCGCCGCGTCCCAGCCGTTCCACCGCCACCCTGGCTTCCCGGCGGATGATCTCGCCGGTGACCGGCGCACTGAGACAGCGCGCCGACCAGCGGCCGATCGCATACTTGACCACTGCCGCGCGCGCCTGGGGCACAACCTCCGCCGCTTCGGCGGCCAGCGCGTCATCGCCCGTCACGAGAAGGACAGGCACGCCGAAATGCCAGGAGACCGCCGCATTGATACCCAGTTCTCCCGTCGGTTCCCCATTGATGCGCACAGCAAAAATCTCCCGGCCGAGCAGTGTTTCATTCGCCACTCCCCGTCCGTCGCCCACCTGCGTGTGGTATCCGACGAGAAAGACGCCGTCGCAGTCGGCGACGCCCTCCATCATCGGCAGCGATTTGCCGCTCCCACGCAATAGTTGCGCCCGAGGATCAAGCGCCTCCGGCAGAATGTTCAATTCCGACCAGTGCGCATCGTTCACGAACACTTCCGTCGCTCCCCCGTCAAACGCACCGGCCACCGCGGCGTTGACATCCGCCGTCATCATCCGCCTGCCAAACGCCCATTCCCGCCCGTCGGGGTGCATTTCACTCCCGTGCACGACACCCGTGACACCTTCTCCGTCCGCGCTGATGTAGATGCGCATGCGCCCACTCCTTCGCTTGGGACAATTGACAACCCGAATGATCCGCTGCGCCCTAGGGGACAGGGGGGTCAGTGCAACCCCAGCAAAAAACGATGACCGGACAGTCGCTCCCTTTCAGGACAGAATGATCTCCTTGCCACTTGCGGAAGACTGGTAAATCGCATCGAGAATCCGGTTGTTCGTCAGCCCTGTCGCGGCCGAGGTGAGCGGCTGACTGCGTTCCCGCACGCATTGCAGAAAATGGTCCGTCAGGCGCACCCGGCTGCCCTCGTCCTGTTGCGGCGGCGCGATCTCCGTCTCCGTCGCCTGGTCGCCCTGCTCTGTGAAAAGACGGCCGCGCGACAGGTGCCATCCGGCGCCGCCCTCCGTGCCGAGCAAGTGAATGAACGGCTGATTGTCGGTCGCCATGTGAACGGCCCAACTGACGTCGAGCGTGAGCATGCCGCCGTCTTCCATGCGGATCATGGCCATTGCAAGATCCTCGACATCAAACGTTCCACTCCAGTCCGGCCTGCCCCACGATCCGATGCCGCGCCGCTCTGGACCGAAAGCCGCGTAGGTTGCGCCGAACACCGAGACGGGCCTGGGATTGCCCATCAGCCACAGCGACAGGTCGAGCAGGTGCACGCCGATGTCGATCAGCGGCCCCCCGCCGGACTGGCTTTTTTGCGTGAACCACGTACCCCATCCCGGAATGCCCTTGCGCCGGAACCACCCCGCCTTGACCGCGTACAGCCTGCCGAACCGGCCTTGCTCAACCTGTTCGCGCAGCGCCATGGAGAGCCATTCCCAGCGCCACTGGTGACTCACCATCAAAATCTGCCCTGTCTGCCGCTGCGCGCCCGCAATCAGTTCCGCCGCAGCCACATCGATGCCCATCGGTTTTTCGAGCAATACATCCTTTCCCTCCTGCATGGCCAAAACAGCGAGCGAGGCATGCCACTGATTGGGAACGCCGATCACGACAGCGTCCACCGACCGCGACCGAAGAAGCGCTTCCGCACTGTCGTACACTTCGGCAATGCCCTGCTCGGCCGCCGCCCGTTCGGCCGCCTCACGGTAGACGTCCGTCACTCCGGCCAGTCGCACACCTTCCGCCTGGGCAAACGCCCTCATATGAACCCGGCCGATCGATCCAGCCCCGATGAAACCCATACGCACAACCGATTTCACGGTGAGCATTCTCCTTTAAGAGGTTGTTCAAAAAAGAGGGCAGAACTCCCCGGCGCATTGCGGTGTCATCGCCAGAAATGCTCCCTCACGGCCCATCATAGCGCAGATGGAGGCATCTCCACTACGGCCAGCAGATTTTCCCCAGCACGGCGGGATGGCGTGCTCCGGTGGCGTGCGGCAGATTGTTCGGCCGCCGATGGAAGCACTCATGACCCAGTACCGCGAAGGCGACCGCCTCTTTCGCATCGCCCGCGATACCGACGGCGCTCTGCGGCAGCACCGCCTGCCCGGGCAATGCGCGCGCCAGTCCCGCCATGATGACCGGATTGTGCGCGCCGCCGCCCGCCACGAACACCTCGCTTGTTTTGCCCATTTCCGGAACAAAGCGGCGGATGGCCTGCGCCATTGTCCGGACCGTGTATGCCGTGGCCGTCGCCACCAGATCCGCCAGCGGCCAGCCCATCGCTCGCGCATCCCGCCACCAGATCTCCGCGCACGGCTCGCCGAACTCCTCACGCCCCGTCGACTTGGGAGGGCGCCGCGCCAGATAGGGATGCTCCAGCCACTGCCTCAGATAAGCTTCCTGCACGGCGCCTTGCGCCGCGAGCGCGCCGTCTTTGTCGTACGCAAGCCGGCCATCTGTGCCCATGCGCACGAGCGCGTCCACGATCATGTTCCCCGGCCCAGTGTCAAACGCCAGAACCGGCTCATGCGATCCGGAGGGGGGGATATGCGTGATATTGGCGATCCCGCCGATATTGGCGAGAATCCGTCCGTGATCGGGACTTGCGAACAGCAGCGCGTCGACAAACGGCACGAGCGGCGCGCCCTGGCCTCCCGCGGCAATGTCGCGTACGCGAAAGTCCGACACGACAGGACAGCCTGTCCGCTCCGCGATGACGGCGGCTTCTCCGATCTGCAGTGTGGAGCGAACCTCCCGGCCGTAGACCCGCTGCGCCTCCGGAGAGTGAAAGACCGTCTGGCCATGCGAACTGATGAGCAGAATATCGTGCAGGTCCATCCCCGCCTCCCGGACAGTCTGCAGCACCGCGTCGGAAAACAGGTCGCCAAGCAAAAAATTCATCCGGCTCACATCCCGCGACGTGCAGGTGGCAGGATCAAACAGTCGGAAGATCGCCCGCTTGATCTCCTCATCATACGGAACCGTCGAAAAATGCAGAAGCGCCGCCGTCAATCCCGGCGGTTCTCCATCGATCCTCACGATGGCCACATCAATCCCGTCGACGGACGTTCCAGACATGACGCCGATGCAGAGTTTGTCCCGCTTTTCCCCCGCCGCTTCTCTCACTCCGCTCATCGCGCCACTCTCCGATCATCCGCACGCAGTCCGCCGCAACGCGCAGTTTCATCCAACCGCCTTATCCAACCGCTTCACCGAGCGGGCCCACCGCCCATCCGATGACCATGCCATCGACGAGAACCATGAGCGCAAACCATGGTGCGGGCGTGGCCGGGGCGGTCGCCCACGCACACACGCCGCACAGGAAAATCGCCCGCAGCGTTAGCCACGGCCGCAAAAGCCAGTTGCGCAGCATGTGCCGCACCATTTCCCGGGCCGTGCGCGCAGTATGTTCCGTTCGCGCCGTGGTGGAAATGGCCAGAAACGCGGCGCCGCTCACCGCACAGCCGGCCGCGAAGATGTCGAGCAGCACCAGCAGCCCCGCATAGCATGCGGCAATAATGAAATGGCCCCATCGCGCAAGCGCCTGGAGATCCATCCATGTGAAAGCCAGGCACGCCAGCAGCGAAAGACCGATCGCCAGACCCGGAAGAAACCCGCGCCGAAAGACGCGCGCAAACTGCCCGAACGCCGCCGCATATCCATCTTCGGCCCTGCTCATTCCCGCCGTGAGGGCGGCGGTCGCCGGGAAGGCCGTCACCACAAAAAGAGACGCCGCGGCCCACAAAAAACTGAGCATGAGACGCGCCGTCCACCGTGTCCACACGTGGATCAGCCGCTCTACCATGCGATTCAACCATCACACCCCGCTGCGCCGTCCTACGATTTCAGCGAACCGGCCACGGCGCCCGCGACCAGGTAGCGCTGAAGCAGGGCAAACGCAATGATGAGCGGCGCCGCAACAATGAAGACACCCGCCGCGAGCAGCGTCCAGTCGCTCTGGTTGCTGCCATAAAACGTGTAGAGTCCGCGCGTGAGGGGAAACAACTGATTGGACGCGAGGAACACCACGGGACCGATCAGGTCGTTCCACACGTTGATCGCGACATAAATGCCCACCGTCGCGAGCACCGGCTTGACAAGCGGGATGAGAATGCGCCAGATGTAGTGAAAATAACCGCATCCGTCGATTGCCGCGCTCTCGTCCAGCTCCACGGGAATCGTCCGAAAATAACCGACAAAGATGAAGAAGCCGAACGTCAGCCCGTATTGCAGGTGGAGAATGATATAGCCAATCCGGTTGTTGTAGAGATCCAGCAGGCGCGACTCGATGAACAGTGGAATCAGTCCCACGGGCAGGAACATCCCCGCCAGAAACAGCAGGTAGATCACCTGCGAACCCCGCACGTACCGGCGGGATACGGGAAATGCAAGCAATGCGGCGAAAAGCAGTGAGAGAACCGTCGAAAAAAACGTGTACAGCACAGAGTTGGAAAAATACGTTCCCATCGTCGCCTGGCTCCACGCAGCGGCGAAATTGCTCCACATGAGCGGGTGCGGAAACGATACCGGGTCGTTCAGAAACTGGGCGGGACTCTGGAGCGCCACCGACAGCAGGTAGGCGATGGGCGCGAGATACAACACGACGGCCACGATGCCCGCGAGAACAAACGCGCCAAAGGATCGCCTCTCCCCCACCCGCTTGCGTCTGTTCAAGGAGATCATAGCACTTCCTCCCTCTTGCGCAAGACTTTCTGCAGTGTCAGTGCGACCGCGAGCGTGATCGCGAATTCAACCATATTGATCGTGGCGGCCAGGCCCAGATTGCTGGACCCTTCAAACGCCGTGTTGAACATGTACATTCCGAGCGTGTTGGTGTGGTACAGCCCGTCCGTCAGAACGTAGATCAGATCGTACGTGTTGAGCGAGCCGACAGCGGCGAGCAGCACATTGACCGTCGTGCTGGGCGCTATCATCGGAAACGTGATGCGGCGGAAGATCAGCCACCCCGATGCGCCGTCGATCTTCGCCGCTTCGTACAATTCCTCCGGCACCGTGTTCATGCCGGCCAGATAGACGATCGTCGTGAATCCGAGATTGGCCCATATCTGAATCAAAATCACAAGCGGCAGTGCCCACCGGTTCGAACCGAGAAAGGCGGAACTGCCGCCCCAGAGGGCCAGCAGGTTTGCCGCCGGCCCTCCCGAGGGATTGAGAATCAGGGCCCACGTCAAGCCGATCACGGTAACGCCTAGGGAGGCCGGCATGAACACGAGCGACCGGAACAGCGTGCGCCCGGGGTAGCGTTTTGTGAACAGGTGCGCCATTCCGAGCGCCGCGACATTCTGCAGGACCGTAACGCTGACGGCAAAGACGAGCGTATCGCGTATCGACCCGACGATGCCGGCGGAATCCAGCACAAACGCCTGCACATAGTTCTGCAGCCCGATGAAATTCACCGGAACACCGGGAATGCCCGAATAGTTGGTGAGCGAGATCACGGCCGTGGCCACGGATGGCACGATGCCGAACAGCAGGAAAAGCGCCAGGCCGGGCAGCATGCCGATGTACAGTTGGACGCGGTCACGGCCGCGAAACATGGAAGCCATTGGCGTCCCTCCTGGGAGGCTGTCTGACAAGGGAAGCAGTGACAATCCAAACGGACGCATGCGCATTTCGGTTGAGGACTCCTGCAACGCAGGACTTCCGCTTACTTGGTCACCTGCTGCCACGCGGACTGGTACATGGAGGCAACCTTTTGCGGCGTGTATCTGCCCTGGAACATCTCCAGTTGCAACTGCCACCAGTTTTTCGGTTGCACATAGTAGGAACCGCTTCCAGGCAATTGCGGAAAAATGCGGTCAAGCGGCACGCCCTTGCCGAACCATGCGCCGAGGGCTCGCGACGCGACGTTGTTGTAACGGCCGCCGATGCGGCTTGGCGAGATGCCCGTCGCGTTCACGTACTGCTCGTAGATCTTCGGCGATGCGAAGAAGTTCAGCCACTTCAGCGCGGCCGCCTTGTGCGGGCTGTTGTTCAGCACGACGAACGTGAGATCCGGCTGCAGCAGGGACTGGTTTCGCTTCGGTTTGTTCGATCCGGGAAGCGGGAAGTATCCCACCTGGATACGCGGATTGGCCTGCGCGACCGACGCAAGATCCCACGATCCGTCCAACAGCATGGCCGCCTTGCCGTTGGCGAAACTCCCTGGCATGGCCTGCCACGGCACCCCAGTGAAGTTTGGTTCGAGGTATTTCATCAACTGGCGCTCCCGCACCATCACCTTGACGAAAGCGGGAGAGGTCCACTTGGTCTTGTTAGTCCACAGCGCCGTGTTCACGTTGCCCACCTGTGGCATCCAGATGTCTTGCATGAGCGGGTTCATGATGAACATCAGGTAGAGCGGCCCGACATTTTGCAGACCGTCGAAAAACGGTGTCACATGGTGCGCCGCAAGGACCTGCGCAATGTGGAGCAACTGGTTGTATGTCCGCGGCGGAGTGAGGTGGTATTTGGCGAAGATCGACTTGTTGTAAAAGACGCCCTGCTGATAGACGCCCGTCACGAGCCCGTACAGCTTTCCTTTGTACATGTCGCCCGAGAGGATGGAAGAGTTGAAATGCTTCACCCACGGCTGGCCATTGAGCGGCGCAAACACGCCATGAATGGCCCACAGTTGCGTCGGGGACAGATTGTTCTGATTCATGTTGAAAGGCAGCGGTTGAAAGGGAAATGTGCCCATGATGTCCGCCGTCCCGCCCTGCACGGCGGTCTGCTGCATGGTGGCGTACCCACCCGTCACGTCGGCCGTCGTCTGATAGTTGACCGTATACCCCGGATACGCCTTCTCAAATTCCGCGTTGATCTTCTTCAACACGGCCACGGCCGGTGGATTGACCCAGGTGATCAGATTGATCACCTGCTTGCTCGCCGCGCCGGCCGGACTGGCCATGGCAATGCCCGTGGAAAGCGCGAGCACTGTGGAAGCGCCTGCCGCCAGCAACTTTTTCCTCATGACCTGTCACCCCCCCCATCCAACATATTTAAAAAAGCAAGTATTTCGACAGAATCTTTCGTCTCTTAATACTCTACAGATTGCGTGCAGATCTGTCAATTTTCTCGACATACAAACGAAAATTTATTTCAATGCCCCGCGTTGGACTGCCAGATATATTTCAGGTTTGGTTGCAAGAATGGGACGAGTGATCACAGGGGAGCGGAGGAGACACTTTATGGCAAACCAGATGAGCAAGCGCCTGATGGGCGTATGCTCCATCGCGGTGACGGCCGTGTATGCGGCGGGTTACCTGACACACTTCCTACCGTCCAGGCCAACGGCGGGGCCGTCCCGGCTCTTGCACCGCCGGGCGGCAATGCGACGGCAGGCGCAAAGAACACACCCGGCGGGGATCATTCCACCTCATCCGCAACCCCCCCAAAAAAGAAGGCGGCAGGTCAGGCGGCGCTCAAAAAGGCGGCACGGCACGCAGCACAATACAAGGATGGCACTTACACAGGCACGGGAAGCAATCCGTACGGCACTCTCGCCGTTTCACTCACAGTGGCAAACGGCAGGATATCCACCGTGAAAATCACGCAGTACAACATGCACTACCCGCAGTCGATCATCGACCCGCAACTGCCTGGGGAAGTCGTGTCCATGCAGACATGGCACATCTACATCATCACGGGCGCAACGGCCAGCACGTACAACTTTGCGGAAGCCGTGTACAATGCGCTGCAAAAGGCAAAGGCATGAGCGCCGGCACCACCGGGCCGCGCCACCCGTACACAACCGAGTCGCGCCTCCTGATGGGTACTACGGTCAGCGTCACGCTCGTCGGAAAGAAGCCGGACGCCGTGAGGCAGGCCGCTGTCGGGCGGGCATTTGACGCGATGGCCTTCGTCGAACGGATGTGCAGCCGCTTTGATGAAACGAGCGCCTTGCGTGAACTCTGCCGCCACCCCGGACAACCCGTGCACGTGCCGGATATCCTGTTTGAAGGGTTGCGCGTGGCGCTCGAACTGAGCGAATTGACCGACGGCGCGTTCGATCCGACGATCGGCGCCCTGATGGAAGATTACGGATTCCACTGGCATTACCTCACGGGAGAACGGACCACAGGGTCCCGAAACAACTTTGAACAGGCAACCTACCGGGATATCCTGCTCAACGAACAAGACCGTACGGTCCTGTTGCGCAAACCGCTGCTGCTCGATCTCGGCGCCGTGGCAAAAGGGCTTGCCGTCGACCTCGCCGCACGCGAACTGGACACATGGCAAGGCTTTTCCATCGACGCCGGCGGCGATCTTTACCTGCGCGGCACCGACCCCGCAGGCGACGCGTGGACCGTCGGAATCCGGCATCCGCTCGTCAAACAGGAGGTCATTTGCTGGTTGCAGGCGACCGATATCGCCATCTGCACATCGGGCGGTTATGAACGGCGCAGCCCGGTGGCGCCGACGACGCACCACCTGATCGATCCGCGCACGGGCCAGTCCGTGTCGGGACTGCTCAGTTGCACCGTGGCGGCACCGCTTGCGATTCTCGCCGATGCCGTGTCCACAGCCGCGTTCATTACAGGGAATCCGGCGCGGGCGATCGCGTTTCTCTCCGAACTGAAACTGGCCGGGCTGTGCATCAGCGACACACTGGACATCACAAAAACAGATGCCATGGAGGCGTACATACGATGAATGAAAAACGCGCGACCTATCCGCCTGAGGGCGGACTGGCCGGGTTTCTCAAGTTTCTGAAAACGCCCAAAGGATACGTCACAGCCGTTCTCGCGGGCCTCACCCTGGTCGGCGCACTGCGCCCCCAGGACCACGCCGGATTGCTGAATGCGGCCGTGGCGGTGATCACCGCCCTCATTCTGGACGGTGCCATGATGAAACTGCAAAAACGTGCGCTGCGGCTATCTGACGGAGGCGTGATCACGGCGCTCATCGTGACCGACACCCTCGGCCACGCCACGCCGCTTCCTGTCATCATGGCCACCACCGCCGTCGCTCTGTTGTCCAAACACGTCCTGCGCGACGGACGCAAGCCCATCTTCAATCCCGCGGCATTCGGTCTGCTGTTCGCCATCCTCGCATTCACCCACACGGGCCAGAGCTGGTGGGGCAGTCTAGCCCTGCTGCCTGCCTGGTTCGTGTCCATCCTGATCGCCGGCGGTCTCCTGGTCACCCTGCGGGCCAATAAATTCCCCCAGGTCGCCGCTTTTCTCGGCACCTACTTTCTTCTGTTGCTCGCCATGGCCATACTGCACATCGGTCTCCCGTCGGATACGCCCGGAGACGCGCTGCGGCCGCCATTTGTCAACACCGCCTTGTACCTTGCATTTTTCATGCTGACCGACCCCCCGACATCCCCCGCCCCATACCGCCGGCAGGTCCTCTTTGGCGCGATCGCCGCCGCCGTCAGCACTGCCATCTTTGCGACGGAGGGCGGTCTGGCCTACCTGCCGGCCGGCCTGCTGACGGCCAATCTGTGGAAGGCAGTGTGGCAACTGGCGATAAAAACGCGCACTGGGGAGCGCGGGATCATGCGAACTTGAACTCCTGTCACCTCACCTGGCAGGGTGACACCTCCCCGGCCAGGACGCGCAGCACCTCGCGCGCGACCAGCAGACTCGTCCGCCGGTTCGCTTCCGCGGTCAGTCCCGCCACGTGCGGCGTCAGATACAGCCCTTCGACTGGCGCGATGGAAGTTGGCGGCTCCTCCTCCAGCACGTCGAGCACGGCCGCCTTGATCGACCTGCCGGAAAGCGCGGCAAACAGCGCGGCCTCATCGATCACGCCCCCGCGCGACGCGTTGATCACCGTCGCGTCAGGCCGCATGCGTCCGATCTCCCGCGCCGCGATCATATGGCGCGTGCGATCGGTGAGAGGGACATGGATGCTGATAAAGTGGGCGTTCGCGAACAGCTCGTCCAGCAGGCAAAGCTCGACTCCCGCGTCGGCCATCGCCAGGTCATACGGGGCCACAAACGGATCGTACGCCAATACGCGCATGGCGAACGCCTTTGCGCGCAGAGCGACGCGCGTGCCGATTTCCCCCACGCCGATCAATCCGATCGTCTTGCCCTGCAACTCGCTGCCGCCAAACGCCCCGCGGTCCCACCCCCCCCGCAGGACGTGCGCGGTCGCGGCCGCCAGCGGACGGGAAACAAGCAGCATGGCGGCAAATACATATTCGGCGACCGCCGCGGCGTTCGCGTTTTTCGCCGCGATGACCGGGATGCCGCGCGCTCGGGCGGCCGTCAGGTCAATATTGTCCAGCCCGACGCCTAAACGCCCGATCGCCTCCAGATGCGGCGCCCGATCGAGCAGTTCGCGCGTGACGCGCGTCCGGTTGCGCACGACGAATACATGCGCGGCGGCGACTGCATCCGGCAGGCGCCCGTCCGTGCCCAAGGCTGGATCATAGACGACATCCAGGTGTTCACGCAGGACGGCCAGGCCCTCCTCATCCATCATTTCTGTGACAAGCGCGCGTTTCATTCCTCTCTCCCTCCCGCCCCTGCGGAAAACATGTCCCCAGGGGCCTGTCATGCATGAGTCAGGCCGGACCCGCGCACTGCAAGGAAGCGGGCCGGAAATGCGCGCCATGCGCCCGTTTACAACTGAACAGCGATATATTTGACCTCCTGAAACTCCTCCAGTCCCTGACGGCCGCCCTCCCGACCCAGACCGCTCTTTTTCTGGCCGCCCATCGGAGCGAAAGCGACCGAGGGCAGCGCGTTGTTGAGACCGATGATGCCGCACTCCAGCGCCTCCGGGACGCGAAAGGAGCGCCCCGCATCGCGCGTGTACACGTAACCGGCCAACCCCATCTCCGTGTCGTTCGCGCGAGCAACCGCCTCGTCCTCCTCATCGAAGGCGTGCACAGGAGCGATCGGCCCGAACAGTTCCTCACGCGCCAGGGATGTGTGCGCAGGCACATGTTCGAGGAAAAGCGGCGGCGAATAAAAACCCTCCCCAGGCACGGCGGGCAATTCAACGACGGGATTCGCTCCCGCCTGCCGCGCCTCGCGCACAATGTCGTCCAGTTCGCTCCGTCTGGCTTCTGAGATGACAGGACCGAGATCGACCTCCGCTCCGGCAAGCGGGTCGCCGACCTTCATCTCCTTCACGCGCTGGGACAAGCGCGACAAAAACTCGTCGTAGATGCCACGCTGGACATAGAAGCGATTGCCCGCGATGCAGGATTGACCATTGTTGCGAAACTTGGCGATCAAAGCGCCCTCCACCGCCTGTTCCACGTCCGCGTCGTCAAATATGATAAAGGGGGCGTTCCCGCCCAGTTCCAGCGCCATCCTCGGCAGTTGCGCGGCGCTCTGGCGCACAAGGTCCTGCCCGACCGGCGTGGAGCCGGTGAAACTGACCACGCGCACCGCGTGGTGCGATAGCAGAGCTGGGGTTGTGGCGGCCGCCCCGCCGATCACCAGATTCACGACGCCGGGAGGCGTCCCGGCGTCTGTCAGGCAGCGCACAAGTTCCATGACAGACAGCGGTGCGCGGGAGGACGGCCGCGTCACCACCGTACACCCGGCAGCAAGCGCTGGAGCAAGCTTGCGCGCCTGGATGGAAACCGGGAAATTCCATGGGGTGAGCAGCACCGCCACCCCCGCCGGCTGCCGGCGCACCATGTGCCGCCGCCCAGGCAACTCGCCCGGCAGAAACTCTCCGTCCGGCCGCCTGATCTCCTCCGCAAACCACTGAAAATACTCGGCGGCAAAGCGCACCTCCCCCACCGCTTCGACCAGCCGCTTTCCCGTCTCGACGGCAAGCGTATGGGCGATCGCCGCCACCCGCTCGCGCAACAGCGCGGCCGTGCGGGCGAGCACCTCGGCGCGTTCCCGGGCCGGACGGCCGGCCCAGGTCGGAAATGCGCGCGCGGCGGCGTCCATCGCCTGCCGCGCATCCTGTTCCGAAGCGTGGCCGATCTCCCCGATCACCTTCGCGGTAGACGGATTGATCACCGCGATTGATTCACCGTTGACCGGGGCCTGCCACGTTCCGTCGATGAACTGCGATGCGGGGAGGCGTTCAGGATTGTGTTCAGAGTTGCCGTTAGCCAATTTTCACTCCACCTTTTTTTCTAAATGAGCCTGTTCAAAAAGTGGGCAGGTAAGACGCGCGCAGTGCAATGGGACATGGGATAAACCGAATGTGCAGTGGACTTTATCCCATGTCCCTGAGCGTACGTTGTTGGGTACATG
>JAKACR010000372.1 GCA_021821225.1 Bacillota bacterium
GTTCCACTGGCGTGCGGTACTGACGACGGGTATGGGTTTTTTTACGGATGCGTATGATCTTTTCATTATCGGTACGGTGACGGCCATTCTCACGCCCTTATGGCATCTCTCCACCGCGCAATTGGCCGTGCTGAACAGCACGTCCCTCGCGGCCGCCGCCCTGGGAGCGCTCGTCTTCGGTCGACTGATGGATATTCTCGGGCGACGGGCGATGTACGGCGTGGAAGTCATTCTGCTCACGCTGGGCGCGGTGCTGTCCGCGTTGGCGCCATCGTTTGCATGGCTTGTCGCGTTTCGCGCTATGGTCGGCTTCGGCGTGGGCGGCGACTACCCAAGCAGTTCAGTTATCATGAGTGAGTACTCCAACCGGAAAAACCGCGGCTTTCTGGTCACTCTGGTGTTCTCCATGCAGGGCCTCGGCCTGCTTGCCGGTCCGCTCGTCGCGTCCCTGCTGCTCTCGACCGGCATCCCGCACAGCCTCGCGTGGCGACTCATGCTCGGGCTCGGCGCGGTTCCCGCGGCGTCCGTCATCTACTTGCGGAGGACGCTCAAGGAAACTCCCCGTTACCTGCTGGATGTGAAGCAGAATGTTGCGGAAGCGGTGAGCGTGGTGGCCGATTTGACCGGCGCCGGGGAGCGGACGGAAGCCGCTGCCGCGAACAGGATCTCCGGGAATCGGTCGATATGGACGGCGCGCAACCTCGTCCGGTTGCTTGGGACTTGCGGCAGTTGGTTCCTGATCGATGTGGCGTTTTACGGCAACGGCGTCTCCTCGCAATTGATCCTGAAAGCATTGTTGCCTGGCGCGCCCCTTGTGCAGACCGTGCTTGTGGCGGCTGCCGTTTTTCTTGTCGCCGCGCTGCCCGGCTACTATCTGGCCGCCTTCTTTCTCGACCGGATCGGACGAAAGACGGTGCAGACGCTCGGCTTTGGCGTGATGGCCGTCGCCTATCTGGCGATTTTCCTGGTGCCCGGCGTGGTGCAGGCGCCGCTCGCTTTTCTCACCATCTATGCCGTCAGCTACTTTTTCATTGAATTTGGTCCCAACACGACCACCTTTGTCGTTCCCGCGGAGGTATTCCCGACGAACATCCGCGGCACGGCGCACGGACTGTCCGCGGCGAGCGGCAAAATCGGCGCTTTCCTGGGAGCGTTTGTGCTACCTTTGGTGCTAAAGCAGTTTGGCCTCAGTCCGACGATGGGGATGCTGGCTTTGGTTTCTGCGCTTGGCGCGGCTCTGACCGTGGTGACGCTGCCAGAGATGAAGCAGCGTTCGTTGGAGGAAAATGAAGCCGCATCGACCACGCAGGAGCAACAGCTTGTGATGGCGCATGCGACGGGAGTTTCCCGGTAGACGGTTCAATCGCGCGCCTCAAGACGCCGCGGAGAATTTTGCGGGTGAAATGGTTTCGAAAAGGGACATTGCCGGAGTCATTCGGATGTGTTGCGATCGTTCGGTCCGCATTCCCGGCTGCTCCCTTGCACTGCCAAACCAGTGGGAAACCGATTGCCCTTGCCCATGAGAAACCGTACAATGCAGACAGCGGAGTCGGGGGACATGAAATCAGTTCGCCTGCACGGCGGATCATATCCCGTATCCCTTGGAACACAGAGTCGCGGAAGCGGGAGGTCGCGGTACGATCATGGCGGAAGAAATAGTGGTTCTCGGAGGAGGTTACGCGGGGATGTTCCTCCTGCGCACCATTCTCGACCATCTGCCCGGCGATGTGAGCGTGACACTCGTGGACAGATTGCCGAAGAGTCCCCTGAAGACCGAGTTCTACAGCATTGCGGCCGGGAGCGCATCGCTTAAGGATGTCACGGTGCCTTTTCCCGTTCATCCCCAACTGCGTCTCGCGTTTGACGAGGTCGTCCGGATTGACCAGGACGCCAAACGGGTGGAGTTGAGAGAGACGGGAGAAGTGCCGTATGATGCGCTGGTGATTGCGCTCGGATGCGTGGATCACTTTCATGGTCTGCCTGGCGCGGCGGACTACACGCTGGGCCTTCAGACGCTGAAACGGACGCAGGTTACGGGGCAGCAACTGCTAACGCTAGATGCGTACCGCCAGGTAATGCTGGTCGGCGCTGGTCTGACGGGGGTTGAACTGGCGGCCGAACTGCGCGAGACGAGACCGGATCTCAATATTGCCATCATTGACCGCAATGACCGCGTTCTGAACGGATTTTCGGACAAACTGCGCGATTATGTGGAACACTGGCTGGCGGAACATGAGATCAAGGTGATGCACCGCGTGGCGACGCGCACGGTTGTGCAGGGGGAAATCGAGACGGACAACGGAACCATCCTGTTTGACAAGCTGGTGTGGACGGCGGGTATCCAGGCGCATCCGCTCGTGCGGACGCTGCGCGGCTCGTTCGATTCGATCGGCCGCATCCGCGTCAACGAATATCTTCAGACGGTGGGGGACAAGGCGGTTTTCGTCATCGGCGATTGCGCGGCGAGTGAACAATCGCCGACTGCGCAACTCGCCGAGTTTCACGGCGCTTACCTCGGCGAGATCATGATCGCGCGCTGGCGGGGGGACCCCATTCCGGTGCGCGCGTACACTCATCGGGGGACGCTGGGATCGCTCGGCCAGCGCGCCGGGTTCGGGCAGGTCAGGGGCGTTGATATGGCCGGCAAGGTGCCGCGCTTTTTGAAAAGCGGAGTGCTGTGGAATTATAA
>JAKACR010000050.1 GCA_021821225.1 Bacillota bacterium
TGCAACAACTCCTCTCTTTTCATGACGATGCGCCTCCTCGAATGAATTCCTGACTACATTCTCTCAGTGGTGGCGCGTTGCCGGAAGGTGTGGAGGATTTGACGCTTACTATTCAACTGTTGGTTGCAGTGAACAGTCACATGAGGTTACAAGCAGAATGCAACCAGTGCTCGATAGCCATGTCTATTCATACCGTGCTAAGCTAGCACTGCAGGCAAGGTCAAACACCTCAGGGAGGAATTTAACATGTTGGATATCGCGAAAGTTGGCACGCTCATCGCATACCTGAGAAAGGCGAAAGACTTGACGCAGGTTGAACTTGCAAACAGCCTTAACGTCAGCCACCAAGCCGTCTCCAAATGGGAACGAGGAGAGTCGATGCCTGACATTGGGACGCTTCCTATGTTGGCGCATGAGTTGGGCGTCACCACAGACGATCTGTTACAGGGTCAAGTTGAAGAACATCGTCAAGTCGCTCAATTGCACATGTTTGTTGCATCCCTCGCAGATGCGAACTCCAATAAGGCGGGTGAAATGATCGTATCTCAACAGGTTACCGCTCAGGACTTATCTGATTTGGGGCCGATTATCAAGACTAGCACCATGAGAGAACTCGCCCCCTGCTTGCTTAAAACTCATCTCACAATAACGGATGCCATCCGTCTTGCCCCTTTCCTCGACGACGATGTGCTTGAACGCATTCTTCGCTACACGGAACCGACGAACTGGACGTGGGACGAATTACACAAAGTTGCGCCATTTGTCCGTCGGCCCCTCCTTGCAGAATGGGCCGTCGCCATCGCCGACTCAACCCCGCCATCCCGGCGGCATGTGATCTCGCTCGCGCCGTTTCTTGAACGTTCATTGTTGGATGCGCTTGTGATCCAAATTGAAGAGGGCGGCTGGAGTTGGAATACACTTATTGAAATCGTACCCTTTGTAAGCCGGGAGTCCCTTGTGATCTTGGTACAAGGTGTTCGCACGGATAAAAGGCCCAATCGACACGTCGTCATGACACTCGCTCCATTTCTCGACCGTGAGACGGTGGATCACCTCGCGATTGATGTGAATGTGGAGTCATGGGATTGGGGTTCTTTGAAGAGCATAGCACCTTTCGTGAGCAAAACGATTCTCTCGAACATCGTGTCGCACGTTATGATGACCACACCTGATGCCTACCAACTGGTAGATATCGTTCCATTTCTTGATAGGTCAGAACTTAGCCGTCTCATCGAGACGGCAGTGAAATAGGTCGATTCAAGGATGCGAATGAACTGCTGGATCCTTGAGTCAAAGGGAGTACCCAATGGCAGACACTACAATTTCCGAAACCAAGAAAAGCGACTCCTTTCGAATGCAATACTGGAGTTTGATGAGGCTTCCGTCGTTCCTCGTATTTCTTGGAGGCCGCATCGTTTCGTCAATGGGCGACATGTTGTTTCAAATTGCCACGATGTGGTATGTTCTCGAAAAGACCAACTCTCCTTTAAGCGCTGCTATTGTACCTATTATCCCCCTGGTGACCTCCATAGTCCTTTCACAACCCTTGGCCACGATTGCTGACCGCATGCCTAAAAAAAGGGTCATGGTTCTGTCGGACGTCATTCGCGGCGCGGTCGTCCTGGGTGTCGCAATCGCCATAGCGCTCAACGACGGGAATCGGTTCTTCATATATTCAGCAGTATTTTTGCTGACCTTTAATGGCTTTCTCTTCGGCCCTGCCCAAAATGCCGTGCTGCCCAAAATACTCCCGAACGCCGATTTGCAGCTCACCATAGCAAATAGTCTGTTGCGCGCCGTGTCTCAACTGATTGCGCTGGTAGGCTACGCCGTTGGCGGTATCCTGGTGTCCATGATGCAACCGCGCGGTGCAATCATCGCCGACGGCATCTCATTTTTTATTTCAGCTGCGTCCATCTCGGTTTTACCGATCCCACTCATGCGAGCTGCGGGGCGGAAGGGCGCCTGGGGGTTCGTCAGAGACAGCTTTGCGGGATTGCAGTTTGTTCTTAAAAACCCATCCATAAGGACGTTTGCATTATTCGTCGGATTTATCAACTTCTCAGGTGGCCCCGTCGGGATCCTGACGGCCGTGTTCAGCCATTCCGTGTTGCACGCGGGTCTGCGCGGCTATGGCTATCTCGAAGCGGCGTTCGCCTTAGGAGGGATGCTTGGCGCGATTGTATCGACTTGGGCATCCCGTAAACTCACATTATGGCAGTTGTCACTCGTAGCCCTTGTGGGATCCGGCGCTGCCATAGCGAGTTTGCCCATAGCACGCAATTTGCCGGAGGCCATTGTCGCCCTCATCTTCTCATCACTCGTTACGGCCATGATGAGCATTCCCGTCTTCACGGCCTTGCAGCTTCTTGCTCCGAATGAGATTCGCGGCCGGGTCATGGCCGGATTTATCCTTTTTGCCAATTTGGGTGATCCACTTGGTCTGTTGTTGGGTTCCTGGCTGATGGGGAAGGTTTCGCCGTCTCCGGTGTTTATGGCGTCTGGGATGCTGTTGATCCTGTGTGGGTTCTTGAGTTTATTCATTCCCTCGATTCGAATGGGCATGATTGGGTGGAATAAACAGGAAAACCCAGTCCATAAGAGGTTGTCCGAATAGGGTCGAGAACTCTGCGGCGCAGGGATTTTAGTTCGCGCTTTTCAGGCGTGCTCATGTACCCGCTTCGTACACTCCGCGCTCCACTTGCTCCACGCGGATCTCCATGGTATGCTGGCGGCAAAACAAAAGGAGGTATCCATTTCCGGGCATGAGAAACGAAACCGTTCGCTAAACGATTCCCGGCGGCGCACAGACGCCCGCTCGACGCGAACGGAAGTGGCATGTCCAGAATGGGAGACTCCTTCCCCACGAAGTTCGCCTCGCCTGCGCGCGTCCATCGCTCCGGGAATCTCATGCACTCATGTGATGAGATGAAGGAGTGGTCACGATGGCCTACGCGATCAAGATCCAATCTGCCAAAAAGGAAATCGCCGGAAGAGTGTTGTTTGAAGAGATCTCATTCAACGTCGAACAGGGCGAGCGCGTCGCGCTCATCGGACGCAACGGCGTCGGCAAGACGACGCTGATCGAGGCGCTGTTTGGCCTCACCCCGCTCGACGCGGGGCGCATCCTGCGCGGCGTTCCCCTGGAACGCTTTGCCTTGCTGCGCCAGACACTGGAGGACGAGACCGGCCTGGACGTGCTCTCCTACCTTGGCGCCACGGCCCAGGCGGCGACAGAAGGCATAGCGCCATCCTCCGTCAGGCGAAAAGCTCTGGCTACGGATGGGGCGGTCCGGGGCATGACACGCCATGTCGCCCCGGAGGCGCCCGGTACGCCGGGTGTTCCCCGCACGGCGCGCCACCGCGCCGAGTCGGCCGCCGCCTGGGCCGGCCTCCCGCCGGCCGTGCGCCGCACGCGGCTGTCGCAACTGAGCGGCGGCGAGAAGACGCGCGTCCAACTGGCCGCGCTCCGGTTGCGCGACCCCGAGGTCATCGTGCTGGACGAGCCGACCAACCACCTTGACGCGGAGTCCCTCGACTGGCTGGAACGCTGGCTGTGCGAGACGCGCGCGACCGTGCTGTTCGTCTCGCACGACAGGACGTTCATCGACCGCGTCGCGCACGCCGTCGTCGAACTGACGCCAGGCGGCGCGCGGCGCTTTGCGGGCGGTTACACGGCGTTTCACGCCTGGCGCGAACAGAAACTGTGCGCGGCGCAGGCGCTCTACGACAAGCAGCAGCGGGAAAAACGCGCCTTGCAGGAGACGATCGCACACTACCGTGAATGGTATCAACGTGCGCACGACGCAGCGGGAATCGATTTCGGCCTGCGCAAGAAGGCCGAAAAGAATTCGACGCGTTTCAAGGCGAAAGAACGCGCGCTCCTGCGCCTGGAGCAGCGCATGGTGGAGCGCCCGGACACCGGACCGCGCACGCGCATGGAGCTGGGCGGCGAAGCGTTCGCCGCACGGACGCTGGTCCAACTGACAGACATCGGGCATGCGTACGGTTCGCGAAGGATTCTGCATCCATTCTCGCTCACGATCCAGCGCGGCGACCGTTTCGCCGTGCTTGGGCCGAACGGGGCGGGCAAATCGACGCTGCTCAAGTTGATCGCTGGCGTCCTGCAACCGACGGCCGGCGAGGTCGCGCGCCATCCCGCCCTGCGCATCGGCTATTTCGCCCAGGAACTGGACGGCCTCGACCCGTCGCGGACGGTGCTCGACACGCTGCTGGCCATTCCGGAGATGACCGCCTCCTACGCGCGCACGATTCTGGCGGGCTTTTTATTTCCGGCCGGACAGATCGACACGCCAGTCGGCGGTCTCAGCATGGGCGAACGCTGCCGCATCTCGTTCATCAAGCTCTATCTGTCCGCGGCGCATCTGCTCGTGCTGGACGAACCGACCAACTATCTGGATATCGACACGCGCGAACGGATTGAGGATGCGTTGCTCGCCTATCCCGGCGCCGTCGTCATGGTCAGCCACGACAGGATGTTCGCCGACCGGATCGCCAATGCGATCGTGTTCTGGGAAAATGGGCGGCCAAAGGCGTTTCGCGGCAGTTACCGCGAATGGGCCGATCGCACAGCGCGCGCGGACCACACCGTCACGCGCGATGCGAGCAACGCAATCGCCCGCCTGGAACTCCATCTTGCCTACCTGATGGGGCTTGAAACACCGGCGACGGATGCGGATCAGGCGAAACTGATGGACGAGATCCGCCGGACGAAACGGGAACTTGACGCTCTCGGCAAAAAATAAGCGGGTAAATCTGTAACCTTTCCCCCCCCCTTTTCGTCTACCATCTGACAGACTCGTGACTGTCCGACCCCCGTCGGGCGGTCACGGTCCTGGCATCAGGATACCGGACGGCAAGAAATCCGGAGAAAAGAGCCCCTTTTAGTGGTTGTTCAAATAGGGGGCAGGTAAAACTCCATTTGAACGGGTTTTATAAGAGGAGAGGAGAGCGTCAAAATGACCAACCAACGAAATAGAAAGCGCATCGGCAGGGCGTGGGCCGTCGCGGCGATCGGTGTGCTGACCGCCGGAACCGCCGGCGCAGCGGCCCCTGCCTTTGCCCAGACAAAGGCAGGGGCGACGCTCACACAGGCACAGGCATTGGCGATTGTCAGGCGGGATTTTGCCATCCCCGCCTCGTTCCATCTGAATCAGGAATCGTACAACAACCAGCAGAACAACGGTCCGGCCAACTACTGGTTCGCCTTCACGCACACCAGTCCGACTGGCCAACAGCAGAACATCAATGCCTCTATCGACGCGACAAGCGGCATGGCGCTCAGCTACTACACGTCATCCTCCCCATATCCGCAAAACCGATTCACCTTCCCGCCCAGAGAGTCGCTGGCCGCCGCGCAACAAACGGCCGTCGCCTGGGCAAAAAAACTGTATCCGTCCGAGTATCCGCAAACCCGGCTGCAGCCCACCGTGGATTCACAGGGCGCGCTGACACAACCCATCTCGTACACATTCAATTTTGAACGCTTCGTGCAAAACATTCCGGCGCCGTTTGACGGCATCTCCATCACCATCGACCAGAACGGGACGGTCCAGTCGATCAATGCGTCGTGGACCGCCAACCAGACATTCCCCGCTCCGTCTCTCGCCATTTCTCCGGCCTCCGCGACGCTCGCGTACGAGCGCAATCTCGGCATCCACGAAGCGTACACCACGGTGTGGCAGACGGTCACATCCCAGGTGTACCTGGCGTACGTCCAGTCGTCGCAAAACTTTCCGAACTTCTGGAACAACCAGTTTGACGGTACGTCCGACACCATCGGCGCACCGGTGTTAAACGCCCAGAACGGCGAACCGGTCAACGCGCTCGGGCAGCCGCAACCGCCCGCCGCCTACCATTCGCCGCGGCCCCTGGTCGCAAGCGGTCCCGCGGTGGATCCGTTCACGTCCAAAGTGAACTGGAGCGAGGCGCAGTCCCTGGATTACGCAAAACAGATCGTCGGAGCCACGTCTTCCTACCACCTGACGGGGACATCGCAGATGCTGTCCCAGCCGGGCGGGGACAGCCAATGGACATTCAACTGGACCGCGCCCAATCACAACACGGTCAGCGCGACTGTCGACGCGACGTTCGGCGCGCTCGTCAGTTTCAACAGCTACACCCCGATCAAACCAGGCGCATCGCCCCTGCAACAGAAGTTCGGCTTGCCGGCCACGATCACGCAGGCGCAGTCCACAGCGGCCGCCACGGCCTTTCTCAGCAAGACATTCCCTCATGACACAGGCGGTCTCGCGCTGACGCCGCAACCCTCCTGGCAGGGCAACGGAAAGTCAAAAGTGGTTACCAACTTCTCCATCACGCCCTTGCTGCATGGTCTTCCTTTCCAAGGAGAGGGAGGAAGCATTGATATCAACGGACAGACGGGGCGGGTGCAAAATTTCTGGTGGCAGCCGACGCCGACGAAAATAGCGGCGCTGCCCTTGCCGAACCAGACGCAGAGCCTGTCACAGGCCACGCACGACTGGGTGCAGGCGCGCCCCCTTCACCTCGAATACCTGTTGACGCAGCCGCAGGCAGCGGCCAAATTCTCCGCGAGAAACGGAAAACCGATCGCCGTCGGCGCCCCGCGCGTGATCCTTGCGTACGCTCCGCTCTACTCGCCTTACCAGTCCGTCTTCAACGCCGTGACCGGACATTTCCAGGTCTCTCCGGCCAACCAAAAACCCTACTCGGGACCGATTCACGGCCTGTCCGGCGTCGCGCAGGCGCCGCAGATCACGCTCCTTGTGCGGCACGGCCTTCTGCCGGTGGGAACGGGCGGATCGATCCAACCGCAACAAAACATGACGCGGGCCGCGTTTGTCTCGCTCCTCGCCAACGCACTCGGATTGAACAATGGGAACGGTCCCATTACCGCCGCGATGCAGCATTCCCTGGCAGATGTCGCGTCCGCCTCGCCAGCCTACCAGCCCATCCGCAGCGCCTACGTGAACGGCTGGCTGCCTAGCGGCCAACTGTTCCATCCCAATCAGTTGATTACGCGTGCCCAGGCGGCCGGCGTACTGGCGCGCGCGCTCGGGTACGGAGCGCTGTTGTCGCACTCCGGCATGTTCCGCCTGTCTGCGGGTGATGCGGCCACCGTCCCGTCATCCGACTATGCTGCGGCGGCCCTGACCAGTTCACTCGGCCTGCTGCCCTTACAGCAGGGCGATTTCCATCCGGCAGGCTCCGTCACCCTCGCGCAGGCCGCGAATGCAGTCGTCACGGCCGCGACCTACTACACGCCGCCGACCGGGTTCTGCATGGGGTGCGCGGGCGGCGGTTTCGTCGGCTGAAAGTACGCTGAATTCCATCGCAAACAGGGCCCTTTCGAGGTACACTGAGGTACACTGTTTGCGAGGTGAATCGCGTGTACCGGCCGCAGGACGTGAGAGTGCTCATCGTGGACGATGAATCGAGCATCGTGGAATTTCTCGAACTTGGACTCCGGCATGAGGGATATCAGGTGATGACAGCGCACAGCGGGATGCAGGCGCTCCAGGTCGCCCGAGAATTCCGCCCTCATGTCGCGGTCCTCGACATCATGATGCCCGTCATGGATGGGCTGGAACTGTGCCGGATGATGAAAAAGGCGCATCACGTCGCGATCATCATGCTGACCGCCAAGGACGAGGTCAGCGACCGTGTCAAGGGACTGATGAACGGCGCGGACGACTACATGGCCAAACCGTTCAGCTTCGAAGAACTGCTCGCCCGCATCAACGCGCGCATCCGTAACCAGTTCCCCGATCTTCTGAGTGAGCTGTCCGCGGGCCCCTTCCAGGTCAACCAGGCGCGCCGTGAAATTCATTACCGCGACGAAGTGCTGAACCTGTCCGCGACGGAATTCGAACTGCTGCGCTATCTCGTCATCAATCACGGCGTGGTGCTCAGCAAAGCGAAGATTCTCGATGAGGTCTGGGGATACGATTTCGGGGGACAGGAGAATATCGTCGAGGTCTACATCCGCTCACTGCGCGAGAAACTGGGCGACACGGAACACCAGATCATCCGGACTATCCGCGGGGCCGGATACCGTGTGGACCTGCCATGAGACGCACCGTGTCGTGGCAGGCGATGCGGCGGTTATTGCCGCCGCGCTCCTTGCGCTACCAACTGCTGTCCCGGTCGCTTATCATCCTGTCCGGGCTTTTGATCCTGATTGGCATCCTGCAGTATGTATTCATGAGCCAATTTCTCTATCGCAACACGGCAGCCGCCGTTCTGGGAGAAGTCCGCGCCTTGCCGTCGCAGGCCTGGAACTACTTTTCCGGCCCATCCGGCGGCGATTCGTCGGACAATCCGCTTTTCGGACTGAACGTCCCCATTACCACTGTTGCGTTTATCAATCAGCCCATCCACCATCATACAATCCATATGCTGGTCCTGTTCCAAAGCGCGAACCACGGCCCGGTGCCGCGCTTGGCGCGCTTGGCGTACCAGCAGGCGCTGTTATCAGGCGGAGGCCTGGTCTACCAGACGCATCGCAATGCGAACGGAAGCGAGGACCTGATCGTCCTGTTCCCCGGAATCGTCAACGGCGTACCCGGACTGCTGCAGGTCACCACGCCGGCGGGCCAACTGCAAAGCGTGCTGGCGCAGCAACTCTGGATCTACATCATCCTCGCCGCCTGCGCCCTGGCGGGCGGAGTCCTGTCTTTTTTGCCCGTGCTGCAAAAGACGCTCATCCCGCTGTCCAGCCTGGTGGAAACCGTTCGTCGCATCAACGCGGGAACGCTCGACGAGCGGTTTGCCGCGAGCCCGCAGGCGCAGACCGAAGTGCAGATGCTGTCCGCGTCGTTCAACGACATGCTCGAACGCCTGCGCACCTCCTTTGCCGCGGAACGGGAAGCCAAGGAGAAGATGCGCCAGTTCGTGGCCGACGCGTCGCATGAACTGCGCACCCCGCTCACGTCCATCCACGGATTTCTCGAAGTGTTGCTGCGCGGCGCCGCTACCAACCCAGAACAATTGAAAAAGTCCCTCCGGAGTCTCCTTGGGGAGTCGCAGCGCATGAACAAACTGGTCGAGGACCTGATTCTTCTGGCCCGTCTCGACCAGGAGCCTGAACTGGAACTGGAGGAGCAGTCCCTGGACAGCGTCGTTAGCGAACTCGAACCACAACTGCGGCTGCTGGCCGGAAACCGGACCGTCACATTTGAAGTGCAGCAGCCCATATCGGCTCGCTGCAACCGCGACAAGCTCAAGCAGGTACTGCTGAATCTCTTTCAAAACGCGGTGCAGCACACCGATCCGGAGCAAGGCAGCATTCGCGTGTCACTCGGCCGTCGCGTTCAGGGAGCCGTGCTCTCGGTCTGCGACAATGGTCCTGGAGTCGCTCCCGAACACCAGGACCACCT
Source organism: Bacillota bacterium (assembly GCA_021821225.1). Next base: position 9,381 of record JAKACR010000050.1, read on the forward strand.
GTTCGAACGCTTTTACCGGATTGACCCGTCCCGTTCCAGAAGGGACGGTGGTGTGGGACTGGGACTCGCCATCACCAAATCTATCGTCGAAAGCCATGGCGGGACGATCCGGTACGCCGCCGCCATGGAGGGCGGCGCCGCGTTTCACGTCTGGCTCCCGGATGCGCAGTAAATGGATACAGCGTTTGAATGTAGCCTCAAACGCTGTATCCGAAATCAGATCGTCTGCACAGCAGACTTTATCTCATGTCCCATGGCACTGCGTGGGTCAACCCTGCCCTCTTTTTGAACAGGTCCTCTTAGGCGCGTGCGCGGTCTTCAAAATTTCCCCTGTGCGTTCCGTCGCAGAACGGCTTGTTTTTCGATTGGCCGCAGCGGCAGAGGGCAAACTGTTCCTTGGTTTCGAACCGCTTTCCCTCGGCATCGACGACCTCCACGGTCCCCGTCACCACATAAGGCCCATTGTCCATGACCTTGACCGTCACATCCGGCATAATTTCACCTCCTTTCACAGCGAATGCAGGATGATTGACCTACAAACATCACTTCCGCATCCCATAGGATAAAGCATGCAGGTGAAGGGAGGTCTGCACCATGGATGCATTGGGCGGATACACCCAGTGGGCTGTCGTGTTCCTGATCATTTTCGTGCTCTTCTTCTTGCTCGTGCCTCATTATGGACCAGCCGGCGCCTGAGATATCCGGTCGTTTCGATCCGTGCGCGGTTTGTGCGCTTCTTGCGGATCCAAAAAATCTCCATCACAGAACGCAAGCAGGTCTGCGTCGGCCGGCACAGGCGCGGACCTGCGCCTTGGATCCGGACAATTCCCGCTCACAGTCTCCTCGCATGGACACTGCGCGCCCTCCATTCAGCGCAGCGTGCTGTGCTCAGCGCTCCGCGTCTTTTTGCGGCGCCTGCTCCCCCGCCAAATCTTTCTTTTTGTCCGCTTTGTCCGCCAAGTCCATTCTCTCGTCCGTCCAATCTTCCGAGACGCCGATCCAGCGGTCTGCCCACGACTGCACATGGTCCATGATAGGTTTGAGTGTTATTCCTTTTTCCGTAAGTTCGTATTCGATGCGGATAGGCGTTTCCGGAAAGACGTTGCGCATGACGATGCCAGCCTGCTCCAACTCCTTCAGACGTTCCGCCAGCATCCTGTCGCTCATCTGCGGGATCGCGTCCGACAGGTCGGTGAACCGACGTTTTCCGGACAGCAACACCCGCACGACAAGCCCGGTCCAGCGCTTGCCGAGGATCGCGAACGCCGCCTCAAACTTGGGGCAGATCCGGGAATCGTTCACGAGGCAACCCTCCCTGCCTGCATCATATCAAAGTTATTGACGAAATGTAAGTCACTCGTATAACGTAATCTTGTTGTTATCAGACATTCGGGAGGCGTCTGGCTCACATGGATATCGACGACCTGGAATTTATGCATCGATTTGTTCCTGTGGCTCCGCTTTACAGTCGACATCTCCGGCGCGGCACTGCTGGGGATGCGATGATCCATGTCGGGCAACTCGCCATGCTCCGCCGCCTGGCCGGCGACGCATATCTGAACTGTCATTTCAAGGATGTTCATGGGTTCCCTCCTTTCGCACTGTCGATATCTGGTGTATTCTGATTCCCGTGAATTAGATATATTCTTAGAGATGATGGATCGTGACAGTAGAAATTTACTGCTATAACTGCGGCAACAGGATCGATTCCCGCGATGACCTTTATACCTACCTGTCGTTCAATGGAATTCATGCCCTGTGTTCCGCACGCTATGCCCGCAACCACAAAGAAGTCAACTCCATACGAGCACCCATCAACAGTCAATCGACCGTGCTGATCATCATTCTCACTCTCGTCGACTGCACTTATTTCAGTATCAAAGACTTTTCGTGGATTTGGCCGGCAATCGCCCTGATTGTCCCGTCGATCCGGTTTTTGTCGTGGTTTTTGACCGAGCGGGAAATAAAGTGATACTGTGCCGGTATATTTTGATATATTGATGAGGAAAAACACGAGAGGAGTCACAGTGAGATGAGCCAGCAGAGCCAGAGCAGGACGAGCCAAGAAGAGCCGAGCGTAGGATTGGACCTTGAGCGCATTGTATTTCTCGGACGGACATGGGAGGAGTACCTGCTCATGTTCAACCTCTCGCCAGAGGATATGGCGCAACGCACAATTCTCGACTGCCCCGCGGGCGCATGCGCCTTCACCGCCCGCGCCAATCGCCACGGCATCGCCGCAACGGCGGCCGACATCGCCTACCGTCATCCGGTGGATGAACTGGAACACAAAGGACAACGGGATCTCGAACTCGTCATGCAGTCCATGGACGCATCGGAACGACAGTACGAATGGGGCTATTTCAGGAATGTCGGCGAACTGAGGGCGGCGCGCGCCGCGGCGCTTGCCGAAACCATCGCGGACATGCGCGCGCATGGGCAGGAGCGCTACGTGCCCGCGGAATTGCCCGATTTGCCGTTTACAGACGGACAGTTTGACCTGACGCTGTCCGCGCACTTTCTGTTCATGTACGCGGACAGGCTGGGTCACGCCTTTCACCTCGCCACGCTGGCGGAACTGATGCGGGTGACGCGCAAGGAAATCCGCATCTTCCCCACCGTGGATCTTACAAGCAGACGTTATCCGCACATGGATGGCCTGATCTCCTTTGCCTCCGGTCTTGGCTGGCGGGCACAGGAGGTTCGGGTCGGCTATGAATTCCAAAAACAAGCGAACACCCTGTTGAAACTGACCGCACAATGACGCCGCTGGGTTCATTCCAAAATCTGCGCCGCGCGGCCAAGCGGCGAAGGAGTGCGTCACAGTGGCGGACATCATGATCGCGGGCGGTACGGGCTTCATCGGAATGCGTCTGACGCAGGCCCTTGCGGCGCGCGGATTCGGCGTCATTCACCTGCGGCATCAGAGACAGGCGAAGCCCGACCCGTCACAGGCAGCCGTACGGTCCGTCACCTACGCCGATCTGGCCGCCGCCGGACCGGACAGCCATGACGCGGCGGCTGTCGTCAATCTCGCGGGCCGGTCCATCAGCGAAGGGCGATGGACAACAGCGCAAAAACAGCAGATCCTCGACACCCGCCTGCGCGCGACCGAGACCGTCGCGAACGCCATCGCACGCGGCGCGGTGCGCCCCGCCGTCTTGGTGAATGCGTCGGCCGTCGGCTATTACGGCGCGAGCCCGTCGCGCACGTTCACAGAAGAGGACGGGCCTGCCGCGTCTGATTTTCTTTCGACCGTGTGTTCGCGGTGGGAGCAGGCGGCCTGCACCGTTGAGCCGATTGGCGTGCGTGTCGTCCTGGCAAGGCTCGGAGTGGTCCTTGGCAGCAGCCGCGGCGCATTGGGGGCACTCGCCCTGCCCTACCGCCTGCATGCGGGCGGACCACTCGGCAGCGGCGCCCAGATTGTCTCCTGGATCCACATCGATGATGCAGTCGCACTTTTTCTATGGGTGCTCAACCGTGTGGACCTGTCCGGTCCGGTCAACTTCACGGCTCCCACCCCGGTCGCGATGAATGAACTTGGACAGGAAATCGCCGCCGTTCTGCGCACCCGGCACTGGCTGCCGACGCCCGCGTGGGTGCTACGCGCCGCCCTGGGAGAAAAAGCGGACATGATCCTCGCTGGCCAGCGGGTGATCCCGCAAAAGGCACTGCGCTCCGGATTCACATTCCGCCATCCCACACTGGAGAGTGCGCTGCGCGATCTGCTGGGCCGGGACATGGGGTAGACTCTCCCAACCCGGATACGCGGATCGAAGTGTGGGTCGAAACGTGGGTCGCAGCATGGCCGCATCCGGTAACCCCCGATTCGCAACTCATCCCGGACAACGCCCCGCTCACTTTTCCCGCGGCGCCCATGAGAGCAGAGCGACCCGGTGGTTTCGGGGTTGCATGAACTCTTCGCGCCGCTCCTGCAGGATCCGGTTCAAGCGCTCCGTCGCTTCCGCGTCGCCTTCAATCCGAAGTCTGCGCGCCAGCATCGGAAGGGCTTCCTTCGGGTCCGACCACCGTGGACCGAACGGCTCTGAGAAGATGCGCACATCTGCCATGATCCCCGCGTTCAGGAGTTGGGGATAAATATCGGCAAACGCCGGCATGTGCGGCGGGGATTCATGAGAACGAAACAGTGACCACAACGGCGCTAGGAGGCTGTCCGAGTA
>JAKACR010000373.1 GCA_021821225.1 Bacillota bacterium
GGGGTGCGTGAGGGAGCATTTCTGGCGATGACTCCGCCAGCGCCAGGGAGTTCTGACCCCTTTTTGAACTGGCTCTGTTTTCATATGCCCAAAAAACGGAAGAAGGCGCGGGATAGCCCCACTTGTTTCAAGTGCGCTTGTGCAGTTCCTCCTTGGCGATCTCCACGAGTCGCTGGATCATCTGCCCCCCAACGGAGCCGCCGACTTTTCCGGCCTCACTGGTCGTCCAGACCCCCTTGTCGGAAAGATGGGTTGGAGACGACGCTACCGGCGGTGCAGATCGCCCGGACATGTCCTGCGCTACCGGCGATACAGGTGGCTTTGCATGTTCAGGAGAGGACGGAACCTCCCGGTGGTCCACCCTCTCCCGTAAAACCTCGGCCTTCAGCGACTGGAGCGCCATACGCGCTTCCGGAACAAGCAGTTTTCTGCGCCTGCCCATCTTTTTCCCTCCATCTCCGCTTGGCATCCGCCCTGAATCAGTCATTCTGGATCAGGTTTCTCATCCGCCACTCCGACAGAGACATCCCAAAAACCACAGTTCCATGGCGGTGCGTTCCTGAAGTCTGCCTGATTTCACCGAAAACTCCAGTTCGGCAAGCTCACGCAGCCGCAAAGTGCAATCGCGCTTCGCCGTAAAGCGAGTCTGCTCGCGCGCAACCTTGCAGGCGTACGGATGCACCCCGAGCGCTTCCGCCAACGCCGCGTCGGACGCGCCGCTCCCGGCGTCATATATCCTGGCGATCAGGCGAAACTGGCGTGTGAGCAAAGCCAATAGAGGCCAGACGCTTTGTCCGGCCACAAAATAGCGGTACTCTTCATACGCTTCCGCCCATCGTCCTTGCGCAGCCATGCGCACAATAGCAAACAGATCCCCGTTCGAGCGGTCCGTTACGAGCAGGTCCAATTCGGCATCGGACAGTGTGCGATGGTCGTGCGCGTACAACGCCAATTTTGCACTCTCGTTCCACAATACCCCCAGATTCCCCTGAGAACGATCCACGAGCGCGGCCAGTTGTTCCGCCGTCAGTTCACAGTCCAGCAACCACTCGCGAGCCAGCCACTCCAGATCCGATCGCGCGGGTTTGGACAGGTCGGTCATGACGAAATGCGGCTGGCCGTGCATGGCCTTCACATGACGTCTGCGCTCGTCGAGCCGGCCGCCGGATGTGGCGATGACCACAGGGCACGACGGCCGTTCGTCCAGCAACAGCGCCAGAGCCGCCTCGTCGTCGGCTGTGAGCTTCCCTTTGTGTGCGGCGGTAAGAACGTCAAAATCCGTCACCAGCAGGATCCGCCGCACATCTAAGAGCGTGGCGCCATATGCCTTGGCAACCACGCCCGCAAGTCCCTCGGTACGGACGGACGCTCGCTCGATCACAGCCTGCCCACCGTTTGCGCCGCGATCATCCGGCGCATCCGCGAGCACCTTTGCGAGCCATTGCGCGGCAAACGGATCTTCCGCGCCGTGAAGGATGAAAAGTTGGCCGTCCCGGCATCGTTTCGCAATTTCCACAGTCGCTCTGTAGTTCCTGTTCACATTTTCACCACTACAACCAATATGTCCTGAACTCTAAAACCCATGCGCGGGCTCTTTCCCCGCCGTCTTTCTTGAAAATGCGGTTTCGCTGCCAACCGCCGGCATCCCTTTGCTCCTGCTCGGACACCGCTATCGCTAAACTCGCGACGAGCAAAGGGATACCGGCAGCCCAGAAAACCTTGACCGTGACGTTAAACTCGCCGGGCACAGGGCAGAGCGACGCCCCAGCCAACCTTGCCGACGGCACAAAAGTCGGCGGGCATGGGGCAGGGCGCAGCACTGCAAATTTTCATCCTGCCGATGGTGCCGCGCCCGCGCCATGGGGTTCTAACCCGATGATAGCACACAAGGGGAGAGGGGATAAACAAAATTACAGGTGACTTTATCCCATCTCCCCAAGGTCATGGACGGACATGTTGTTTGGGAGACAGATCCATACAGGAATCCGCCCAATCCAGAGCACTGTCGCGATCCGCAAGATAGGCGCCAAGTTCATTGACCGCGGAAAATACGCCCATCAATGTCGGCCAGGTGACGTTGTCGCGCAACTTGTACGCGCAGGTCAACAGTTGCTCCACCAACAATTCAGAATCCAGTTCTTCCTTTACTTCCATGTCCAGAATCACCCTCTGCCGATAGAGATGTTAAACGCTATCCCGCGGACACGGATCGCCTCCGTCTGCACGATCATTCCTCTGATCGACTCTGCCTTTCACGCACCCTCGGGAACATGCGATAAACCCGATCCCAGACTCTATCGCGCGCCCCCGAGTGATTGATGAAGTCGAACGGTCATACGGGTCTCTTATCAGAGTATAGACCATTGTGAGTCTTCTTAATCAGCTTCAAACCTTCCGCCCAGAAAAGAAGCAAAAATTCATAGACCAATAAACCAACGTATGCGTTCCGCGGCAGTTTGATGACAAGCGGCATCTGGCCCAGTCGGGAAATACCCGCCGTAAGAACACCGGCGGCGCCGGTCAGCCACGGGCCCGCAACGGACGCCGAGCCGGGCATCAGCGCCGCCGCGGCCACAAGCGCGAAACAGACCGGCGTCACCCATTCCAGCACCGGATACAAAAGGACGTTCACGCCGAGCGACAGGATGCTGAACTGACCGAACAGATTGGCCGCAAAG
>JAKACR010000051.1 GCA_021821225.1 Bacillota bacterium
CTTTTCATGACGATGCGCCTCCTCGAATGAATTCCTGACTACATTCTCTCAGTGGTGGCGCGTTGCCGGAAGGTGTGGAGGATTTGACGCTTACAGTTGTACAGTTGCTCCGCAACCGCAAGGTAGGACTGGTGCTGCGTTGCCTCGTACAGGTCGGCGCCGAGGATGGCCGCGGTCATGTTGGCGGCCGTATTGCGGTAGAAGGGATTGTAGGATGACCCGGCGCCTGGTTTGTTCCAGGTGATTCCTCCCTCTGGCGTCCAACTCTTCATGACATCCGAAAAGATGGTCTCCGCTGACTGCACGAAGGGAATGGTCCCTTTCGTCTGTCCGGCGTCCAGCACCGGAGCCACCGGGAAGGCCTGCGTCGACGCCGGGGCGGTGCCCAGCCCATGGTAGGCGTGCATGAACGCGATGCCCATCCAGCCCTCGTCGTCGTTGTAGTTGTCAAGAAACTGCTTGTTGCCGTATACCGCGTTGTTCTCACTCTGGATGCCATTGTAGAGATTCGCTATATCCGTATTGTAAGTGGTTGCGTTGGTGCTGTCCGCCGCGTCCGCCAGCGCGTAGAGCGCGTTCGCCTGCCACCAGTAGTCCCACTGATAGCCCGATTGCCCCGGCTGCGCGACCGTCAGCGGGAAGTCGTTGTTGAACACGTTGTCCGTGCTGTCCCAGTAGTCGTTCCACAGGGCTTGCGTCGCCGTCTGCGCTTCGCTGGAATAATTTGCAGTTGTCGTTGCCTGGACCATCGGATGCGCGCCTCCTGCCATGGCGGCAAGCGCTAAACCGGCAATCAGGACCGTCACGCCGGTCCTGCGGACCATCGAAGTCGACATCATTCACCATCCCGTTTCCCAAAGTAATATCGCTTACATCACGGATATGCCGATCCTCCTTGTCTCTGTAACAACATCTGCCCCTGGGGACTTTATCCCATGTTCTCTGGGTCAGATCTGCGCAAAGAGAAGCGGGATCCAGTCCGCTCCCGCTCCCCCGATGCAACTCCGACACAGCCTCGGTGCCACTCTGACGCAGCCCCGGTGCGGCCTTGGCGCATCACCGCGCTCCTGATGAAAACGCCTTGACAAGCCCGTCGATATACCGGTCATCCGTACCGCAGCATCCGCCGAATACGCGCAGCGGGTGATCCTGCCGCAGGCGCTTCATCCCGTCAATCCACGCATCCCGCCCATCCGAAGCGAGTTCCGGAGCGCCGTCCAGTTCTTCCGGACTCTTCGCCGACGCATTCCCCTGAATCCCGACCAGCCGTTCCCGCACAAGCGCTGTGCGATTCTTCGGCGCGTCCAGGGCGCGCAGAAGAATCGACGGATGCACACAGTTAACCATATACGCAATGGGCCGCGGTGAAACCGCCTTATCGATGCCCGCCATCGCATCATGCAGCATGGTCCCGTCCAGCAGAGCGCCGTCGGGGCGAATGACGAAACTGAGCACGTAGGGCGCGCCCGTATCCGCCATCGCCCACGCCAATCCAAGCGCCTCGGACACCGCAGGCAGCGTCGCCCCAAACAGAAAATCCGCCCCCGCCTCCGCCAGGTGAACGGCCTGCGGCCGGTGGAACACGTGGCCCTCGCGGCTTGACAGCGCCTCCTGCGCCCGGTAAGCGTCACCGCGGCAACCCATGAGCCCGCCGACCAGGACAGACGAAGAAAACTCGGGATACGTCGCGCGGATATCCTGCAGAAATCGCACGCCATCGCCGTTCACGTCCCTGTCGCCCAGTCCGGCCTGTATAAGCCTGTCCTGATTCGCCCGCCGCGTCGGCGTCATGATCAGGACGGGGGCGCGGCGCCTGCCGGCAAGCTCGATGTACTGGGCGTAGATGCGCCGCAGCAGTTCTCCTTTCTCCGGTTCATAGATGAATCCGGCGTGCAGGACAACCGGGTCCAATGTCACGGCAAACTCCCTGCGCAACCGTTCGATAATCGCACCCTCCGTGAAGACCACCGGGCAAGAGTCAAGCGCCATCGCCAGATCCACTTCCATCCCTCCTTGGTTTTTTTATCATACGTCCATACACACTCAACCCACGGGCGGCGCCGCTGCGCCATCAGGCTCGATCTCCACCAGAAAGGTCTTGATCTCAAAGGACAGTATCTCAAAGGCAAACGGCGCGTCGGAGCGCTCTCCCGCAGGCTCCTCAATCAAGTTGCACTCCTGCCACGACCGGATCTTCCAGTCACTGTCCACTGCGATCCGCCTCCGCCCGCCGCCGAATTCGTGCAGGCGTAGCACAATGCGGCCGTCTTTCTCATCCTCGGCCGGTTTGACCGCGTCCACCATCACTTCGGCCAGCTTGCCCGCGTCCACCATCGTCTCAGCCAAGCTGATGCGAAAGAGCGACCCCGTCCCTCCGGCGCGGCCCGTTTCCGCCCGCAGCGGGCTGTTCAGATCCCACGCCTGCCTGGCAATTCCGGCGTCCAGCCACGATCCGCCGTGCGGGATCAGGGAATAGGTGAATTCGTGGTCCCCTTGGTCTGCCAGATGGTCGGGATGAATCGCCGACTTGATCAGCGACAGGCGCAGGATGCCATCCTTGATGTCGTACCCGTACTTGCAGTCGTTGGCAAGCGCGACCCCGTAATTTTCCTCGCCGATGTCCGCCCATTGGTGGCCGACCGACTCGAACCGCGCCTGGTCCCAACTTGTATTCCAGTGGGTGGGCCGCTTCGTGTGACCGAACTGGATGTCGTAGGTTGCCTCCGTCGCGCGGACGGACACGGGAAACGCCACCTTGAGCAACTGCTGCCGCTCCGCCCACCGCACCTTGGTGACAAAATCGATCCGCGGACTGTGCGCGTACACCCACAGGTCCTGGGTGATGACCGAATCGCCATAGCGCCAGGAGAAGCGCACACCGGCGGCAAGCGGTCCGTCGGCCAGCGTCTCGACGCCTTGCAGATCCTCCACTTCGCGCATCTTCTCCTGGTAGAAAATGTCGACATCCCATGCGTCGTGCACCAGCGGTTTGTCCTCAAACACCTGCAGGACGTTTCCCCGCGCGCCGGCGCGCAGCACCTCGCGGTCAAACCGCCTGTCGTAAACGCGGACGAGCTGCCCCCTGTCATTCCACTCCAGGATGTAGTAGGGCGTCGTGATCCCGCGGTCGCGCAGTTGAAAAGAAGACGCGTCTTGCGCCGGTTCCCCGGGCGCAAAGCGGATGCCCGCCACGCCAAGCGATTTCACTTCCGGCGTGCGCACCCACCACTCACCGCCCACTCTCTGCGCCGCAAGGATTTCCCCCGTCTCATCTTCAAAGTGGCCGCCTTCACCGACGGTATCCGCAGATACCCGGACAAGGGACGAACGCCGCCAGCCGGCGGAATTGAAGACCGCGACCGACCGCACCTGGTCCGTTATCAGTCGGCCGGCGGCCTCGCGCCAGACACGTTCGACGATGGCGGATGCCTGCGCGTACTCCGCACGGCTGTCCTCGTAGACCTCGTGGATCGACGATCCGGGAATGATATCGTGAAACTGGTTGCGAAGCACGATCTTCCAGCCTTCGTTCAACTGTTCCTGCCACACTTGTTCCTGCAGCGTCCGCACCCGCAGTGATTGCCCCACCCTGTTTCGCTCCGCGCCGCCCGCCGCCAGGCCGGACAGGACGGAGAGCCACTCCGTCTCCCGGAGCGCGAGTTCCAGCTTGCGGTTCATCCGCTTGTTGGACGCCTGGCTCGTATACGTCCCCCGGTGGTATTCGAGATACAGTTCCCCGTCCCACGTGTGCACGTAACCGTCCGCCGCGGCGACCGTTTCTTCCAGCCGCGCGAAGTAGTCGTCCGCCCGTCCCGGAATGACGCGCGCAAGACCCGGCATCTCATCCAGGCGCCGCCGAAATTCTAACATTTCCCTGTTTACGCCGCCTCCACCGTCGCCATAGCCGTACACGATCAGAAGCTCGCGATTGACCTCCTTGTCCCGATAAGCGGTCCACGCACCCTGCACGGTCTCGGCCGTCAACTGTCCGTTGTACGTGTATCGCCACCGGTCAGCGCGCTGTCCCGGTTCCGGGGTGGTCACGAAATGCGCTAGGATTTCACTCCCGTCCATCCCCCGCCAGATAAACGTGTCGTGCGGCATGCGATTGTACTGATTCCAACTGATCTTCGTCGTCATGAACGAACGGATGCCCGACTTCTTGAGAATCTGCGGCAATGCCCAACTGTAGCCGAACACGTCGGGCAGCCAGAGGTATGTACACTTTTGGCCGAATTCGCGTTGGAAAAACCGCGTGCCAAACAGGATCTGGCGCACCAGGGACTCTCCGGATGTCAGGTTGCAGTCCGCCTCCAGCCACATCGCGCCGCCGGCCTCCCACCGCCTCTCAGCGACGCGCTTGCGAATTCCTTCATAGATCTCCGGATAGTCCTGCTTCACGTAGTCGTAAAGTTGCGGCTGCGTCTGGAGGAAGATGTACTCCGGGAACAGTTCCATCAGGCGCAGGACCGTCGAAAAGGAGCGAGCCGCCTTTTCGCGCGTGTGTTTCAACCGCCAGAGCCACGCCACGTCAATGTGCGTGTGGCCCACGCAGTGGGCGGTGACAGCGCCATGCTTCTCACAGCGGTCGAGACCGTCGCGCAACTGCGTCCGGGCCGTCCGGACAGACTCATAGAAGCGGTCGCTTCCCGGATGCGACCAGTCGATCAGCCGGAACGCCGTATCCAGTATGCGCAGCAGGTCAATCCGATCGGTGCTGTGTGGGTCGAGGCTCCGGACGGTCATGAGCATCGCCGAAGATGTGTAGAACAGGTCGTCGGTATCCTCGTCCAACCACCCCATGTCGGCGCGGCGGATCTTGTGCTCAAGCGGCCCGGACCGTCTCCCGGCGTCCAGTCCGGACCAGATGCGAAAGCACAGCGGCACGCTGGTTCCCGCAGCGTCGGGAGCAAAAAAGACCTCCTGGTGCTTGCTGTCCACCCCCTGATACGGGAGTTCATGGACAAACAGAAGGGATTCGAACCCCGAATTTGTGCCGCCGCCCGTCGTGCCAAAGTCGAACAGCCCGACAACGCGCCGTCCCGCCCACTCCGCCGGTATGGCGACCGTCCGTGCCAGCCAGGCGTAAAGATCCCGCCCCGACCATCGGTCACCCACGCGCACCGTCTTTGCCCCGGTGAGGACGGGCGGGCGCTCGCCCACCTGTCCTCGCGGGTCCAGCAGAAACTGCCATTCATCAAGGCGGCGCAGGTCCCTGTAGCGATGGGAGTCCAATTCCTGAATGCGCCTGAAAAGCTTCTCCTCAGTCAAAAACACGCCATCCACTCCCTCGTCAGCCTCATGCGCGCGGGTCCGGCTTGCGCCGCTCGAAGCGAACCGGCATGGGCACCCCATCCTGCTGATACCTGCGCGTCCAGGAGTCCGCGTAGGTGGCGCCGTGCGGCGTCTCCGCCGCATTGACCATCATGGGATCGAGAGCGCTGCGCCCGCGCTGCCGCTCTTCCCACCCGCGCAGCAGATGATCGAGTTCCCGGACCACGTCGGGGTGCTCATCGGCCACATTGTGCTGCTCCCATGCGTCGTTGTGCGCGAACAACTGGATCTGCGGAATTTCCCAGATCCCCGGATGGTAGGTCCGGATGAATTTCCATTCCGGCGTGACCACCGCGCGCTGCGCCGTGTACAGACCGTGCCCCACCACGATGTGCGTGCGCGCCGGAACCTCTCCCGCCGCCTGCCGCAACAGGGAAACGCCGTCCCAGTGCCCAGGCGGTTCAATGCCGAATGCGTCGCATATCGTCGCGGTGATGTCAATCTGGTAGACGAGCCCGCCGAACGTCCCGGCCTGCTGTTTGCGGCGCGAATCCCGCACGATCAGCGGGATCCGCTGCGTGCCGTCATGCACGCTCCAATGCTCCACGTACAGTCCGTGCTCACCGTGCTCCTCACCGTGGTCCGCGGCGAGGATGACGACAAGGTCACCGTCTTCCTCCAACGGTTTGAGCGCTTCCAACAGACGGCCCACCTGATGGTCTGCGTAGCGGACCTCGCCGTCGTATTCGTCGATCATGCGCCGCCAATCCTCATGGGAGCGGATGCCCATGGCCGGCGCGGAATGCCAGAAGGAGTCCTGCTGGTGCGCCCGCACCTGCTCCTCCGTCGGATGGGCGGGATAGTGGTCACCCCGCGCCCGTTCGACGAACAACTCCGGCGCTTCATAGACAGAATGGGGATCCCACATCTGCACATAGAGATAAAAGTCTCGCGTGTCGCGGTGATCTTCCAGCCACGTCAGCGCGCGGTCCACGACCTCCCGCCCGTCTATCTGCTGAAAGCTGAGTTCGGGACGGTCGATCGGATCGAGAAATTCATTCCATCCAACGTAGAACCAAGGAGATGGATGACGCCCGAAACTCGTGATCGCCGCCGCCGGTATGCGGTTTTGCCGCAGAACAAACCCCAGGGAGGAATACTGGCGGTTCAGGCGTTCACCGCGGGCGCCGTGCGTCACCACGCCACTCTTGATGCCGGGCATCCCGCTGATGAGCGCCGCCCTGGACGGCATGCAGGGGCTGTCCGTCGTGTACGCACGCTCGAAGCGGATGCCTTGTTGCGCCAGCCGGTCGATGTTGGGCGATGTCGGACGCCGGTAGCCATAGCATCCCAAGTGGTCGGGACGCAGACTGTCAATATCAATGTAGACAACGCGCATCGGTGATAACCTCCGAATTTTTAGTGGGTCTTACCTGCCCATTTTTGAACAGGCTCTCCAAGTTAATTTCTCTATCCACCCAAAAAATCCTACGGCGCTTCACCCGCGACTTTGCGCGCCACCAGCGCTCTCGGTTCGGCATAATGGCAGGCCGCGTAATGAGCGCTGTCCTGGTATGAAACAAGCTCAGGGGTTTGCTCCCGGCACAGATCTGTCACAAACGGACAGCGCGGCGCAAACGAACAGCCCTTGTCCACTTGTTGTTCAGTCAGTTCGTACTGGGTCGGAACCACCTGGCCGACGCGGACTTCGCGCCCGCCCAGAATGGGAACGGCGGAAATCAGCGCCTGTGTGTACGGGTGAAGCGGATTGGCCAGGATCTCTTCTGTAGGCCCACTTTCAATGATCCGCCCGAGGTACATCACCACGATACGCCCGCCTTGTGCGATGTACCTCGCAACCCGGAAATCGTGAGTAATAAACATCAAACCGAGTTGGCGTTGCTTAGAAATTGTTTTCATGTTATCCATAATACCGAGTCGAAGTGATACATCTACCATCGATACCGCCTCGTCGGCAATCAGATACTGCGGTGAAACAGTCATCGCACGCGCGACCACCACCCGCTGCCGCTGTCCTCCTGAGAGTTGGTGCGGGTACTTGTTCATCACGCTGCGCGGATCAAGGCCGACAGACGCCAGGAGCTCTTCCACCCTTTTGTCCACTTGTCTTCTTTCGATCAGATGGTGATAAAGAAGCGGATCAGAAAAGGACGACCGGATCTTTCGCACCGGGTTCAAGGCCGCATAGGGATCCTGGGGAATCAGTTGGGCGATGCGCGACCACTCTTTGCGCTTACCACCGCGAAACGTTCTGGTATCGCTGGAATTCCAGAGAATCTGTCCATCGCTCGGCACACTGATGCCCGCGATCATCCTGCCGAGCGTACTCTTCCCGCAACCGCTCTCTCCGACCACAGCCAGGAATTCTCCAGGAGCCCAGTCCAGCGTAACGCGTTGAACCGCGCGAATCGTCCTGCGCACGCGAGTGTCGCCGCCGCTTCTGGTCACGGTAAAAGTCTTTGACACGTTGATCAACCGAATCATCGTCCGTCACCTCTCCATGTTTTTATCGTAGAGATGACAGGCTGTTTCCCATCCCTCTTCGATCGCGTGCAAAGCCGGATACTGCCTGTCACAGACAGCCATGCGGTGTTCGCAACGGTCGGCAAAAGCGCATCCCTGCGGCAGTGCGAGAAGATTGGCAGGTTGACCGCCGAGCGCCCGCGTCTCGGCCAGATCCCCGGCCAGAGGTGGAATCGATCCGATGATCCCTTGCGTATACGGATGGGAGGGGGAATTTACAATTTTTTCAACAGGGCCGCTCTCCACTACTTTCCCGGCGTACATCACGATCAATCGATCGACCACCTGGGTGATGACCGATATGTCGTGCGTGATGAAAATCAAGGAAATCTCGCGCTGCCGCCGCACTTCGTTCAGGATGTCCAGGACGGCCGCCTGACTGATGACATCAAGCGCGGTTGTGGGTTCATCGAGGACAAGCAGCGACGGATCCAGCAGGAGCGCCAAGGCAATACTCACTCGTTGTTTCATCCCCCCCGACAGTTCATGCGGAAAGGAGTTGAGCACGCGCTCAGAATCTAGGTGCATCATCTTGAACAATTCTGCGGCGCGCGGCACGGCGACTTTATTGCTGACCCTGTGCGCGGCGGCGATATCCTCCACTTGTTGCCGAATTCTGAGGAGTGGATTCAACGTATTTTGCGCCGCCTGGAATACAATCGCGATTTTTTCCCAGAAGAACCGCCGTTTTTGCTCCGCGTCCATGGCCAGCAATCGTTCGGTGCCAAAATAGGTGATATCGCCGCCCTCAATCCGGCCGGGACTGGGTACACTGTCAAACAATGCAAAGGCCACCGTGCTCTTGCCACTGCCGCTTTCCCCCACCACGCCAACACTTTCGCCTTTGCGAATGGAAAAATCAACGTGATTGGCGGCCATCACCGTTCCGTGTTCCGTAGGAAATGCAATGACGAGATCTGTTACCTGCACAAGTTTATCCATGTGGGTTCGACTCCTTAAAGTGGTTGTTCAAAAAGGGGGCAGAACTCCCCGGCGCTGGCGGAGTCATCGCCAGAAATGCTCCCTCACGTACCAAAACCGTACGCTCGGTCCGCATTTCTGGCTGCTTTCTTGCACTGCGCGGATCTTACCTACCCCCTTTTTGAACAGGCTCTTAAAGAGCGGTGCGCAATCGCGGGTCCACGATTTCATTGACAGCATCCGCGGAGAGCACGATCCCGGTCTGCAGCAGGACAATGGCCAGGATGGGCGATACCAGGAACATCAGGGACTGCGTGCTGTACATGGCACCGGAATCCCCTGTGGCAAAACTGAGCATGACCCCCCAATTATCTGCTTTGAAAGGGACCACGCCGAGAAAGAACAGGCCGACCTCGCCATACACCGCACCGGTAAGCGCAAGCATCAGATGCACGACGATATACGGCATCAGATTGGGGAGGATGTCGCGACGCAGGATATACCAGCGGCTGAGTCCGAGTCCCCTGGCCACTTCCACATAAGAACGCTCCCGAACGCTGAGTACCATGGACCGGATGGCCCGTGCCAAACCTCCCCAACTGGCCAGGCTCAAGACCGCCGCCATGATGACGTAGTTGCTCAGGCCGATCGTCACCGCCAGGATGATCTGCAGGGTGATGGTGGGAACCGTCAGGAACATATCCGTGATCCGCATCAGGATATTATCCACGACCTTCCCCAGATAGCCGGCGGCGAGTCCCACCGTCGTTCCGATCACGATGGTGAAGACAGCGGCCATCACGGCGACGTAAAGCACATTCTGAGCGCCGCGGACGATGAGGATCCAGATGTCCCGCCCCGCGTAATCAGTGCCCAGGGGGTGTTGCCAGGAAGGAGGTGCGTAGATATTGTTGGGATGGACTGCGGGAGCATGCGAGTACGCGATGCGGCCGAATATCGCCAGAAAGACAAAAAAGAGCAGAAGCAGCAACCCAACCAGCCGGATTGGGCGGCGTTTGAAAATTCTCCATATCGCATTCATCGTCCGGACATCCCTCGCATGTTTAGATGGAGATTCGCGGATCCAGCTTTGCATATGCAAAATCCGCAATAACGTTGGCCAGGATGATCGTGGTGGTCGTTACCAAAAAGCAGCCTTCCATCACGGGATAGTCGCGGCTTTGCACAGCCATCCCCAACAAATTTCCAATGCCGGGGAAGGCGTAGGTCGATTCAATAAAAATCGACCCGCCGAACATCACGCCGAGACTGAGCATAAATCCGGTGAACAGCGGCAGGATGGAATTCCAGCCAAGATAGCGCATCTGCGTTTCGCGCGGCAGCCCGCGCATCCGGGCCGCCATCATGAAATCTTCGTTCAGCACGGTGATCGTCGTCGATTTCATGGCCAGTTCCCAACTGCCGAATCCCGCCAGAACATAGGTGCTCACAGGCAGTATCATATGGTAGAGAAAACTCAGGATAAACGGCAGATTGAATCCCGGCATCGTGGTGATGCCGTAGGCCCCCGACGAAGGAAAGATTGGCCATACCACATTGAATAGATACAATAGGGCCACCGCCGTCACAAAGACTGGTATGGCGTGCGCCACAGAACCCACATTGTCAATCATGCCGCTGATCCACGTATTGCGCCTTGAGGCGCTGACCACACCGAGCAGCAGTCCGATCGAGAAACTGAGAACCAGTCCGATCGAAACGGTCACCAATGTCCAGGGAAGCGCATTGAAAATCAATGCTGTCACGGGGACGCCCGTCTCCTGGATCGATTGTCCCAGATTGCCGTGCAGCAGTTGGGCAAGCCACTGGACATACTGGGACCAGACCGGCGTGTTGGGCGTCACATTCATGATCGCCCTGACCTGATCCATCGCCTGCTGTTGTGTGTATCCCTTCTGCACCAATTGATAGAACATGAACTGGAACGGGTCGCCCGGCATAAGCCGAATGAGGAAAAAGGTCAGTGTCGAAACCGCAAAGACCATCACCACGGATACGAGCAATCGATTGAGCAGTTTTCTCATATTCGGCCCGACGCTCCCACGCGTGCACCGCGCTGCAATACCCTTATGACGAGACCGGCGCCTTTCGTCCCCAGAAGAAACAACACGCTGGTGAAAACAAACGCGATGCCGTCTACGATGCGAGAAGCGGGTTTTGTCGCTGCGAAAAAGGCGACGATCTCCAGAATGTAGAGGAATACAGACCAGTACACCATCAATTTGCCGCCTGTCCAGATCGCTTCGATCCGATTGTCATCGCCTTCGCGGACATGCTTCCTGTCCCACATTGCGAAAGCCTCCTCATCGGTGATCTCGCGCCATGGTGCGACTCAAAGCGGCGCGGATGTGCGGAGAAGGCGCTGTGCGCATGACCGGCGGAGTCCCTTGGGCCGATCATGCGCACAGTCACCGTATCATTCACTGCTTCGGCTTCATCAGTCCGAGGATCTGGTATACGACGAACGGCAGTGTGTGCGTGAACTGGTTCAAAAGCGCCGGATTGTGTTGAAATGCGGGCCAGACCCAGTTTTGCGTAGAGAAGGTGTGGCCAGCTACATTGTTCCATATCGGAATCGCCGGCAACCAGTAATTGTAAGCCTTCGCCAACTTGAGGACATACTGCTTTTCCGTTGCGGCCGGGAGATTCCCATCCAGCTTGATCGCGAGACTTTCCGGCTGCACCCAGCCAAACCCCGGAATTTTGAAGCCCAGCGGCACACCGAGCGGATTGGGCGGAGGGTTGGGGATCAACTGCCCCTGATTGCCGACGCGGAAATTGTTGTCGCCGATAAAAATTTGGTTGTAGGTGTTGGCGGGATTCATGTTCCATCCGCCCCACCAGCGCATCGCCACAGCGTATTTGCCGCTGCTCCTTCCCTGACTCGAATAGAATGTCGACGTATTGACAACAATCGGCGACGCCTTGATGCCAAGCGAGGTCAATTGACCGGTAATCCCTTGAATCGCGGCATCCCAGGCGGTGAATTGCGGCGCGTAAATATTCATGGTGAACGGCTTGCCATTCGGCATGATCCACCCTTGCGACGTCTTCTTGAAGCCGACCGACTCCAGCAGCGCGGCGCCTTTGGCAGGATCATAGCTGTAGGGATTCAACGAATTCAACTGTGCCTGCGTCAGCCACTGGTGATTGGCCGTCGCCGTCATGCCGTCCAGAATGGTCATCAGTTTGCTGCCGACAGGCAGACCGATCTTCCACGCACCCTGCCGGTTGATCATGTACGCCAGGGCCTGTCTCACCTGCGGCATGTTGTAGGGATAGATGTTCTCGTTAAACAGCAGACTCACGCCCGCGCTGAGCGGCGCCGCGACAAATTGATTCCCATGCTTGCCGATTACGGCATTGTACACGGGCGGCGAAAAGGCAACCGAAGTAAAATCCACCGTTCCGTTGGCCAATGCGCGCCATGTCACATCGTTCGTGGTCTGGTTGATCACCATCACTTGATCCGCATTCACATGATTGGCAAAGAGGAAGTCGGGATTTTTCGTATACAGTTCCTGCGAAGAACTCCAGTTTTGAAACTCCCACGGCCCGTCATACAGCAGATTGGAGCCGCTCGTGAAATTGTGCCCCTGAATCGTGGCCGTCCATTTCCCCATTTGCTGTTGCGCCTGCTGCACGCTTTTCAGCTTGGGATTGCCGCTCTCCTGCTTCACGACCTGCCACAGGTTCGCCGGGATGAACTGTTGAAAATCCGCCGCGGGAAGAATGACGTTGTTGTTCAGGATTTGCTGCAGCAATACGGCCGTATTGTAGAGAAAATGCGGGTTTTTGTAAAATACGATCGTATGCGGATTGAGGACTTTCATGCCCGTGAGACCCCAGCTCTGGGGATTCCCGAACATGAACTGGATCTCAAACGTAACGTAAACGTCGTTGGCGGTGACGGGAGTGCCGTTAGACCATTTCGCGTCTGGATTGAGGTAGACGGTCACCTGATTGCCGTGATTGGTTATTTTCCAGCTTTTTGCGAGCAGTGGCCAATAATCGTACGCTCCCGTATATTTGTAGATGGCAAGCGCCGAATAGGCCAGTGGATTCTGAATGACGTTGCCCATTCCAACCGGGTTCACGATTCCGTTGGTCTGCCATCCGCCGGCGTAACTGATCGTGGTCGTCCCTTGCGCAAACGCCCCTCCGCCCGCACCGAACATCAGCGTCGCGGTAGTCCCCGCAGCCAGAAACACGGCCATCAGGGCCCTCCGTTTTGATCTCATGCCGTTTCCCCCCACTTGTGTTATCCCCCACCTGAAGATGGAGTCGGGACAAAGGACAACGCTTTCACGCTCTTGATATACCATATTAGATATATCAATAGAAAACGCCGCCCTGTTGATAGGTATAATCTTTTGCCAACCGCTTGTCAACCGTAAATTTATCGCAGTTAATTAACTTTTTGGGGCGGAAGAACAGAACCGCCTCGAATCAAGGACAGACCACCCGCGCATTTGCCGCTGAGAGACTACCGGCAACGAGACTGCCCGGCGGGCACGAGATTGTCGGGCAGGTTGACAATTGTATTTAGCAAGGATATACCTAGATACAAGTCCGGAAACCACTCCTATTTGATATATCAAATAGGTTGACTGAAAAAGCGTGTCCGGCCGCGCCGCTGTCGGACCAGGGAGAGATTGTTCATGACAGCAGTGGCTTCCTATGCCTTGGATGAAGTCATCAAAGATGTATTTAACAGGATAGGCGACGCGAAGCTGCGCAACATGGCGGAGACCTGCCTGCGCAGCACGCTGGACACCACCGTGCATTGGGT
>JAKACR010000374.1 GCA_021821225.1 Bacillota bacterium
CCGCGCGCACGGCCAGACGCAACCCGCACAGAACGGTTTTTCCCGCATCGGGGCCTGGGCGAAGGATCCGGGCGTGCGGTCGTCGCTCTATTTCGCGCTGTTCCGCGGACCGCGGCAGACCAAGCGCGAGGCGCTGCAGGCGTTCGCCGTGCTGAACGACGCGGAATCCGTGCACATTTTGCGCGATTTCGCCCGCGATCCGGCACAGAGTGAGGACATGGTGTGGAACTCGCTGTTCGTCCTGCAACTGCTGCGCGTAACGGGCGATGTCGAGCTGTGGCAAGGCGGCCAACTGGAAAGCGTGCAGTTGCCTTTGCGCGATATCCGTCTGCTGTCGTGGCACGCGACGCTCGAATCGATCGCGCGCGATGTGCAGAAAGCCCTGCAGAAAAGCGATCCGGAACTGGCGGATATGGCGCTTGACATCTGGCTGCGCTACGTGTCCGGCGTGTACACCGACCTGCCGAAGATCGTGAAGCGGACGGTGTGGGCGGCCGCGCTGGAGTACGTGACGCGCAGGACCGCGGGGCGTCTGGAACCGCAGGCAGTCGTTGCCGCGCGCTACGAGGTGTCGGTGAAGGCATTGGCGCGAGCCGCGCACGCGATCACGCTGGCCTGGTAGCGCGTGTGCGGAAAGGAGTATGCGGTGAACGACGATTTTGTCATCGTGGGCACGGCCGGCCATATTGACCATGGCAAGACGGCTCTGGTCAGAGCCCTGACGGGAGTGGATACGGACCGGCTCAAGGAAGAGAAGGAGAGGGGCATTTCCATTGACCTTGGATTTGCCCCTCTCGTCTTGCCGAGCGGCAGGCGTCTCGGCGTGGTCGACGTACCGGGGCATGAGCGCTTTATCCGCAATATGCTGGCGGGGGCCGGCGGAGTGGACCTGATCCTGCTGGTGGTCGACGCCCGTGAGGGCGTAATGCCGCAGACGCGGGAACACTTGGGTATTCTCGACATGCTGGACATCCGCGACGGCCTGGTGGCCGTGACCAAGAAGGACCTGGTGGATGACGAGTGGCTTCGCCTCGTGCACCAAGAGGTGCGCGAGACGCTGTCCGGCACGTTTTTGCAGTCCGCGCGCCTGTTTGACGTATCGGCCGTTACGGGTGAAGGACTGGCGGAATTGTTGGCGGAGATCGACGCCATGGCGCCGCGCGTTCGCCGCAAGCCGCGCAACGGTCCGTTTCGGCTGCCGATCGACCGGGTGATCAGCGTGCAGGGCATCGGCACGGTGGTGACGGGCACCATCTGGCGGGGAGAAGTTCGCGTTGGCCACACCCTGGAGTTGTTCCCAGACGGCGGGCGGGTGCGCGTGCGGTCGCTGGAGTCTCACGGACAGGCGCGGGATGCGCTGTTTGCGGGGCAACGCGCGGCGATCGCGCTCACGGGAGTCAAGCAGCCTGCGCACCGCGGGATGGTCCTCGGCGCGCAGGGGGCGCACCGGCCGACCCAGTTGCTGGACGCGCGCGTGCGCATGCTTAAGGATGCGCCGTTTGCGCTGGCCCACAGGGACCGCGTACGGGTTTACCTTGGGACCGCGGAGGTGTTCGGGCGCGTCCTGCTGCTGGGAGACGAGGAGCTCCCGGCGGGCGGTGACGGCCTGGCGCAGATCGCGCTGGAAAGCGAACTGGTTGCGGAAACGAAAGATCACTTTGTCCTGCGCTCGTATTCTCCCATGCACACCATCGGCGGCGGAATGGTGATCCACGCCAATCCTTCGCGGTTGCACCGCCGGCGCAACGCGGATGTGCTGGCGCGGCTGACCAGGGCGGAGCGAGGAACGCCCGAGGAACGGGCGCTGGAGGCGCTTGTCCGCTCGCCCTTTGCTACTGTGCCCGAGTTGGCGGCGCAGCTTGGCGAGACGGTCGATGCGGTAAAGGAAGCGATCGGCGTCCTGCGCGAACGCGGGGATCTCGTGGCGTTTGGCGATCCGACCGCTTTTGTCCCGCGCGACAAGCCCGGTGAATGGATGGAGGTGGGGATGCGCGCTCTGGAGGAGTATTTTGCAAAGAACCGTTATGAACTGTTCGCGTCGCGCGCCATCTTTATCCAGGCGATCCGGGCGCTTGGACTGGATGCCCGCTGCGCGGAGGATGTGCTGCGGCTGACGGCGCGGGAGAAGGCCGTCGAACGGCAGGGAGACCGGGTGAAGCCAGCGGGGTGGGACATCGTGCTCACGGCCGCCGAAAAGGAAATGCGCGACCGCGTTCTGGCGGCGCTTGAGCAAGGCGGCTTCAATCCACCCGGACTGGCGGAGATGCAGGGCTGGTTTGCGGGACATGAGCGTATGCTGGACAATGTGCTGCACGTTCTGGAACAGCGAGGACAGGTGGCTTTTCTCGCGCCGGACGTGCCTGTCGCGGGTTCCGCCGCCCTTTTGGCCGGATTGCGCGCACAGCAATTGTTTGCGGCGGCGGGACCGTTCACGGTGGCGCAGTTTCGCGACGCCCTGCGCACCAGCCGCAAGTATGCGGTGGCGCTGCTGGAGCATCTCGATCGGCAGAAACTGACGCGCAGAGTGGGCGATGCGCGGGAATATACCGGTTCCGACTTGCTGTCCTTGCATCGGACCGATACGGGAGGGGGTTGACGGGATGGCCGGTCAGGGAATGTACGCGGTGCGCTTTTTCGCCGGCCCGGTCAACGCCACAGTACGGCT
>JAKACR010000375.1 GCA_021821225.1 Bacillota bacterium
GCGCTTTCGGCGTGTTATATTTGCGGCAGAGAGCCCCTGTCACCGCTACATTCCACATCGCGGCCGCCTGAAAAGTGAAGGGGGATTCTCCGCGATGGGATACAGATGGTCGTTGTCAACGGCCGTTGTGCTGTTGGTGGACAGTGTGCTGGGGGCGCTCGTGGTGGGGCTTGGCGCTGGTTTTGCTTGACCGGACTGGCCGCTTTGCGGCGGGAAGTGGATTCCTCCGCTGCATGACGGCAGGGTACTCGTGGAGTACGCGCACCGGTTGTTCACTCTGCTCGTCGCCTGCCTGGTGATCTTTAACGCGTGGCGATCATGGCGCTTGCGGCGCGGTGACCGGACGGTTGCACGGCTTGCTTTGGCGTCTGTTCTGTTGCTGTTTTTGCAGGCCGGCTTTGGAGCATGGATTGTGGTGGGAAAACTGCCGGCTGTTTTTACCGTTGTCGATATTGTTAACAGCATGATTCTTCTTGCCGTGCTGGCGGCGCTCACAGCCGTCGGAGTGCAGGAAACGCGCGATGAGCGCCTGCTCGCGAGATCGACGGGAGCGTGTGGCGCGATCGCCGAGGTGACGGGCGATTTGCGGGCCAGGGCGCGAACGTTGCGCCTGCCGTCTGTGTTTGTGGCGGCGGTGGTTTTTGTCCAGATTGCGGTGGGAGGGTATTTTCGCCATTCCGGCGACGGTGAGGCGCTGTTTGGTCACGATGCCTACCTGCGCAGCCACTTTGAATATTTCATGCCCAGTTACCAGGCGGCGGTCGCGTGGCTGATGCTTCATATGATGATCGGCGTTGCGGTGACAGGCGCGATCATTTGGCTGTTGGCGCAAAGTGTGCGGGTCAAACGTCATGTGTCCGTTGTCGTTGTGCTTGCGGCCGCGGCGTTGTGTCAGTTCATTTTCGGATTTGCGTCACTTGCCGACAGACTCGCCCTGTGGACGGATACGGCGCATTTTGCGGGTGGAGCGTTGATGGCGGGTTGCGCCGGGTATCTGCTCGCGCGCGTGCTGATTGAGGCGGTTCCCGAACGGGCGTTGCGGCGCAAGAGGGCGGTCGCGCCGCACGCGGGGTGGAGGCTGCGTTCCAGTCCCTGATTTCCGCTGGTTGTCCACGCGGTGGAGCGATTGTGGCAGGCGATTCAATATTTCGTTTTTTGGATCACAGGGGGAGAAAATCGGTGAAAGACGGTGCGTCGATGGTGGTGGGCCAGGCGACGGCGGCGGATGAGTTGCCGATCCGCCGTCCGTGGCGCGATATCTATCGC
Source organism: Bacillota bacterium (assembly GCA_021821225.1). The sequence goes on from JAKACR010000375.1 coordinate 1,267, forward strand.
GATTATGTGAACGTCACGAAACCGGGAATCACAATGTCAAACGCGATGACGACATTCACGGGGCTGTGGGTCGCGGCCCGTGGCCATCCGGCGTTGGCCACGCTGTTTCTCGCGCTCGCCGGGAGCAGCCTCGTCGTGATGTCCGGTTGCGCATTGAACAATTTTATGGACCGCGACATCGATCATCTCATGGCGCGCACGCAGAACCGTCCATTGCCGAACGGGCGGCTTGGCGCGGGCTCCGTGATGATGTTCGGCGTCCTGCTCGGGATTCTCGGCATCGGCATCCTCAGTATTTTCATCAATGCAATCTCGGCCCTGATGGCGCTGATCGGCCTGTTTTTCTATGTGATCTTGTATACGGGAATAACCAAGCGCACCACGACGCTATCCACCATCATTGGCAGCGTCTCAGGCGCCATGCCGCCGCTCATTGGCTGGACGGCCGTCACGGGATCGATCGACGCGACAGGCTGGGTTTTGTTCACGATCATGTTTTTGTGGCAATCGCCCCACTTTCTTGCGCTAGGCATGCGCCGGATGAAGGAATACAAGGCGGCCGGCATCCCGCTGCTGCCCGTGGTGCACGGGTTCGGCCCGACAAAACGGCAGATCGTGCTCTGGACGGTGGCGCTGATTCCGATTTCGCTCTTGCTGTATGTAGATAAAGCCGTCAACTGGATCTATCTGGGGATTGCGATCCCGCTCGGCGTCGTCTATCTGTACAAGGCGTTTCGCGGATTTCGGGCAAGCAACGACATCACCTGGGCGACGGACATGTTTCGCTATTCGCTGATTTACCTGACCGTGCTGTCGATCGCGATGGTGGTCGCCGTTTATTGAACGGCCGGATAATGAAGCGGGAACTTGCTTGAAGAGGTTGTTCAAAAAGTGGGCAGAACTCCGCGACGCATTGCCGCGTCATCGCCAGAAATGCTCCCTCACGTACCCAAAAACGTACGCTCGGTCCGCATTTCTGCCTGCTTCCTTGCGCTGCACGCGTCTTACCTGCCCGCTTTTTGAACACGTTTTTGAAAATTCGCTGGGTCGGTGCCATACCCTTTGCCAGTCGCGAGTTTAACGCTATTGGAAAGGTTTGCTGGGCCGGTGTCATACCCTTTGCTCGTCGCGAGTTTAGCGATAGCGGTGTCCGAGCAGGAGCAAAGGGTATGACACCGGCTGGCACAGAACAATGACTGGCACAGAACAATGACTGGCACAGAACAATGACTGGCACAGAACAATGACTGGCAGTAGAATCGCCTGCACAGCAGAATTATCTCATGTCTCCGAGATGCGTGTAGAGGTAGGTGAGCGTCGTGAGACCGCGGTCGTAGTTGGACAGCGCGAAGCGCTCGTTCG
>JAKACR010000376.1 GCA_021821225.1 Bacillota bacterium
CTTGCCTGGGAGGCGATGGCCGCAAGGCGGCCGGACATCGTGTCGATCGATATCGAATTGGGTACGGACAGCGGATTTGACCTGTGTCGGCGAATCGCCGGGAAGATGCCGGACGTTTTTGTCGTCATGTGTTCCGTGGATGCCGATGAGGAGCGCAAACGGGAGGCCGCACGGGCAGGTGCGCATTGGTTTCTGGCCAAGCCGGTGAGTTATGCGGATATTCGCCGATTGCTGGAAGTTGTCCGGGAGCGTCGGGAGGGTGGCGGTCTGGAGCAAGCAGGGTTGACTCCCGAAGCGGATGCGCAGAAGGCGGATCTGACGGATGGCGCCGAGGAAGGATGGCCAAACGATATTCTGGGAGCGGTCATGCGGCGCATCCTGTGACGCAAAGGCGAATATCATCCCGATTCCCTTTTTGCAGGGGGACTTGTCCGCTCAGGAGACGGCGGACGCGAACAGCCGGATAAACTTGTCGACGAGATCCGGATCAAGCCATCGGCCCGCTTTTGCTTGCAGTGTTGCGATCGCTTGGGAGTGTGGCAGGGATTCCATGACCACTTTTGTGGTGTACAGGTCGGAGACAGCCAGGACGAGCGCGGTCGTGTCAATGTCCTGTGCGCGCTTCCCGGCTGGAAACCCTGAGCCGTCGTAATGTTCATGGTGATCCAGGATAATCGTATGGATCTGCGGCAGCACGGCATGGCTCTCCAGCATGAATACACTGAGCGAAGGATGTTGTGCAAACCGTTGCCATGCCGACGGAGACCGCGCGGGGTTCAAAATGACATCGGGTTCCACGGCCGTCAGGCCGTAGTCGCAGAAACGGCATGCATACACGAGATTTTCGTACTGTTCCCGATCGAAGTCAAGCGCCGCGGAAAGTGCCGCAGCATAGTGAACGCGGGCGTCGAGCAGTGCGGAAAAATGGGGGTGGATGAGTTCCTGTGCATTTTGCGCGTCAAGCAAAAGCAAAAAGCGCGTCAACTTGTCCACTGTGCCTGTATCTACCGTCGCGAGGCGGGTGTGGACCGCGCTCCAGGCATCCATGATGTCCTGGGTCTGTTGCCACTCTCGCCACATCCCGATCTGGCCGAACAACAACTGGGCCTTCTCGATCAGCCGCAGGGCCAATGCGCGTTCTCCGAGTGAGAACGCGAGGTTGGAGAGTGTCGTACATAGGCGGGCCAGTTCCTCCTTCTCATAATTAAGGAAGGAGGACCAGACCAGGTCCAGCGCCTTCTCGGCCCAGCGGATACTCTGCCGGCGGTCGCCTTTGACCAGGTACAGGCGACTCAGTTCAGCGGTTGACGGAAGGTGGGAATCCTGTTCCTTCCGGGCGGCCGACTCCAAACAGCGTATGGCTTCATCCAACTGTCCGAGCTGTTCGTAATGGAGTCCGAGGTTCGTGAGCAGGTCAGACTCGTAGGTGGGGACGCCCGCCTCCTGGAAAAAATACTGGCTGCGCAGTGTGTTGGCCATCGCCTCATGATGGAAACGGTTGTGCGCCTGAACCACGGCCAGATTACCGTGCAACTGGGCGCGAAACAGCGGCGGGAGATCGCTGGCGCGATCGAGGAGCTGCGCGAATGAACGCTGCGCCAGATCGAACTCCGACAGCGCGGCGAGAGCCATCGCCGTATGCATGCCGGCGATGACGGGAAGCATATCGTCCTGCGCCAGTTCTGCGGCCAGTGTGAAATGGTGCAAAGCCTGTCGGCGTTCACCAAGTTGAAACCAAGTCTTGCCCCACTCGTCGTGCAGCGCGGCGATTCCATCAGGCGTCATGGAAGTCTCGGCCGCCAACTGTTCCCAGAGTTCAAGCGCCGCAAAATGAAAACCGTGCCGACTCAACTGCCTCCCCTGTTCAAGGGGGTCGATCTGTTCAATCATGGACCGGCTCCGGACCGCTCGCGGCAATCGCGATCACAAACTCGCTGCCCGCTCCGGGGCTCGAGGAGATGGTCAGATCCCCGCCCATGTACTGTGCGCGTTCCCGCATGCCGAGCAATCCGTAGTGACCGGCGGGAACCGCCGCGGGATCAAAACCTTTCCCGTCATCCGTGACGTGCAGTACTATCCGCCGGGATTCTCGGCGGATAGTGATAGATACGCACGATGCTTCCGCGTGTTTGTGTACATTGTTCAGGATTTCCTGCACCAGCCTGTATAAGGCGACCTGTTTGGCCGGAGAGAGAGACAGCGTTCCATTCTCCGCGGTAAACGCGATTGACAGGCCCCATTCGCGCGCGCACCGGTCACACAGTTCGCGCGTCGCCGACACCAGCCCGACCTCGTCGATGGCGAGCGGACGAAGATCGTGAATCAGGCGGCGTACATCGTTGACCACGTCGACCACGCGCGAATTGATGCGGGCCAGTTCGTTCTGCGCCATTTCCGGGTTGGTGCGAAACAGCCTTTGCACGGCATCCAGACGCATACTGATATTGGTGAGCGACTGGGCGGGACCGTCGTGGAGTTCGCGGGCCACCCTGCGCCGCTCTTCTTCCATGAGCTTGATCCCGGAGTCCGTCTGATCCTGGACAGGGAGATTCGACGAATGCACGCGGTTCACCCGTTCTATACAAATCTATACGGATCTGATTT
>JAKACR010000377.1 GCA_021821225.1 Bacillota bacterium
GAGTACTGTGCCGGTCGAGCAATTTTGTGCGCTGGACATCCGGGTGGGGACGGTCGTCGCCGCGCGGGTGCATCCGACTGCGCGCAAGCCTGCATTTCAGATGGAGATCGATTTCGGGCCGCTCGGCGTAAAGGACAGTTCGGCGCAACTCACGATACTCTACGAGTCGGAACAGCTCGTCGGGCGTCAGGTGATCGCGGTGGTGAACCTGCCGCCGCGCCGCATCGCCGGATTCACGTCGGAGGTACTTGTACTCGGCGCCCTCGCGGGGGAAGGGGCGGTTGTGCTGCTTGCGCCGGAGCGCCCGGTCGCAAACGGTGACCGGATTGTCTGATCGCGACCCTGTTTGGACGGATGATCTCCACGTCCTGTGGGAACGGCGTTTTTGGCTCGGTGACACCGCCCTTTTGTTGCCCGGCGCGTCCGCGGCACTGCGGCGCCGTCTGTCCGCAGCGCCGCGGACAGACGGCGTGCGCGACGTGGTCTGCGGACCGACGGACATCGTTCTGTACCTTGCACATCCGCTGGTGGGCGAGGAGGCTGTCCTGTCCTGGTTGACGGAGGGTGCACGGGCGAAAGAAGGGGATTCAGCCGATGAATCCCGGCTGCATCGCTTCGCCGTGCGCTATGGCGGCCCGGCCACGGACCTGGAAGAAATTTCTCGGCGCCTTGGCATGACGGCCGAAGCGGTGATCGCCCTGCACGCGCAGTGCGTGTATGAAGTCGCGGCGCTGGGTTTTGCCCCAGGATTCGCCTATCTTGCCGAAACGCCCCCGGCACTGCAGTTGCCGCGCAAATCTTCGCCCCGTCTCTCGGTTGCGGCAGGAGCCGTTGCCGTGGCACACCGCTACACGGCGATCTATCCGCGCGCGGGCGCGGCCGGATGGTGGGTCGTCGGGCATGTCGGCGCGGACGATGTCCGGCGCCTGTGGCTGCCGGAGTACCGTCGCCCGTCCCTGTTGTCCATCGGAGACAGGGTGCTGTTTCATGATGCGGGTGGAGATGGGAGGGATGGTCGCTGAACGAAGGATGGTTGAAAGACTTAGCCGCTTCGTTTGAAGGGAGGTTGACGGTTTCTGCCGTTGCTCCCGCAGGACTGGGTGGCATGGAACAGGGAGAAGAAGGCGGGCAACTGTGGAACGGCCGTGTATGGCACGCGATTGCTGACGAGAGCGGAACGGATTTCTACCTGTCGTATGAGGAGGGGGCGATGAGTGGCGCGGAGCGCCACTTGCTGCGCCTTGTGCTGTCCGGTGACGCGCGCGCGGCGGCGGACGATCCGTCGCCGTGGAGAGAGTGGATCCGCCAGGCGATTCGAGACGGTGGGGACCCCTTTCCCGGTCCCGTGCGCATCGACGATGACTGGGAACGCGCGGTGGCGCCGTTTCACTGGCCGGTGTTCGTCATCGGATTGCAGAGCGTGGATGGGCGGATGGCGGACCTGTTGTCTGAAACGCAATCGATGCTGGAGTCATTCGTGGACGCTGTGGAGAATCAGCCGCATGTGATTGCCGGAGAGGGGCTGGTGCTCGGTATTTTTCCCGTCACGCCGATGGCCGGCCGAGCGGACATCCATGTCGGTGAAGAAACCGCCAGAGCGCTGCAAGACGCCCTGCGCTCCGAGTGTTTCATTGAGGCGCGCGCGGTGTGGAGCGGGTTGATCCGCGGATTTCCCCAACTGATCCACACGGTGAAGCGGATTGTGAACATCCTTCGCACGGCGGAGGTTTTTTTGGACAACGAGCGGTTGTTCTCGGCCCGCGGGCTGGGCGTGTATGAACTGCTGCTGGGGATTCGCCAGCCGCTGCGCCAGGCATACGCCGAACACATTCTCCCGGCTGCGGCGATTGCGTCGCTTGGCGCCGAACTCGAACAGACGGTCACCGCCTTCGTCCGCTGCGACATGAACATGAGTGAGGCGGCGAGGCAGATTTTTCTGCACCGCAACACGCTGCTGTACCGCATCGAGCGCATCCGCGAACTGACCGGTTACGACATCCGCCACTTTCCGGACGCCGTCACCGTGTGGATGGCGCTTTTGTTTCGCCGCCTCTGAGGTTTTTCGCCGGTTGATGGAGATCGGTCTCGCCCTTGGTCACCGGATCGGGCCGTCCGGTCGCGCTGCGGTGTCCGGACCAGGCCGTCCGGCGCTTCTGGCGAAGTGCCTAAACCCGCGCGCGCATGTTTGTACAGATTGCCGTATGGCGGTCGCCTTTCGCTGCGGGTTATACTTTAGGCGAACAGATTGGGACGATCCAGAAAGGGGTACATCTAGTGGCCAATGTCAGTTTGAAAGGTGTATATAAAAGATATACGGGCGGTGTGACAGCGGTTACAGATTTTAGTCTTGAGGTGGCCGATAAGGAGTTCATCGTTCTTGTCGGGCCGTCCGGCTGCGGCAAATCGACGACGCTGCGCATGATCGCGGGCCTGGAGGAGATTTCCGACGGCGACCTGTTCATCGGTTCGCGCCGCATGAACGATGTCGCGCCGAAAGACCGCGACATCGCGATGGTGTTTCAGAACTACGCGCTGTATCCCCACATGACCGTGTATCAGAACATGGCGTTCGGGCTGA
>JAKACR010000378.1 GCA_021821225.1 Bacillota bacterium
CATGGCATCATTGCCAACCCGAACTGTTCGACGATACAGATGGTCGTGGCGCTGAATCCCATTTATCGCACATACGGTGTCCGGCGCATCGTGGTATCCACCTACCAGGCGGCGTCCGGAGCTGGTCAGCGGGCCATTGACGAACTGAAGCAGAGCACAGCCGCCATGTTGGCGGGCGAAGATCCGCAGCCCCGATTATTGCCTGTCGCGCGACTGGAGCGGCATTACCCGCTTGCATTCAATGTGCTGCCGCAGATCGATGTCTTTGAAGAGAACGGCTACAGTCGTGAAGAAATGAAAATGGTGCGCGAGACGCATAAAATTTTTGGGGATGACCGCATTCAAATCACACCAACCGCTGTTCGCGTTCCCGTTGTGTATGGGCACGGCGAAGCGGTGTATATCGAGACGGACCGTCCGTTTGCCATCGCTGACGTGCGCCAGTTGCTGGCTGCGGCGCCGGGCGTCGTCCTGGAGGACGATCCGCAGCGCCAGATCTATCCGCAACCGCTGCGCGCCGCTGGGCAGTTTCCGGTGTTCGTCGGACGCTTGCGGGAAGATCTGTTTGTGCAAAATGGCTTGTCCCTCTGGATTGTCGCGGACAACATCCTGAAAGGCGCCGCCTTGAACGCTGTACAGATCGCGGAACTGTGGCTCGGCCAGGAAGACGGTCGACAATGAGGGTCATCATTCAAAAATTTGGCGGCACGTCAGTGTCCAGCCGTTCAGTCCGGGAACTGGCGATGGGGCATATCGAGCAGGCGCTCGCCGATGGGTACGCCGTCGTGGCCGTGGTTTCTGCAATGGGGCGATCCGGGGAACCGTATGCAACCGATACCTTGCTCACGCTCATTGACGGGGAGGACGAGGCAGTGAGCGCACGCGACAGGGATCTGTTGCTGTCTTGCGGGGAGGCCATCTCCGCTGTTGTGTTTGCCGGGATGTTGCGCGGCCGCGGTCACCAGGTCAGCGTGTTGACCGGCGCGCAGGCGGGCATTCGCACCACTGCGGACTTTGGCAACGCGCGGATTGAGGAGATCAGCCCAGACCGCATTTTTGCGGAACTCAATGAGGGGCGTGTCGTTGTGGTGACCGGGTTCCAGGGGGTCACCGCCGCCGGCGACACGACGACGCTCGGACGGGGCGGCAGCGACACCTCTGCGACCGCGCTCGGTCTGGCGCTCGACGCCGAAATTATTGACATTTTTACGGACGTGGACGGCATCATGACAGCGGACCCGCGCATTGTCGACGACGCCACTCGACTGACCCACGTGACTTATGCGGAGATGTCCAATTTTGCATCTCAGGGCGCCAAAGTGATCCATCCGCGGGCGGTTGAACTGGCTATGCAAAAGAACATTCCAATTCGCGTGCGCAGCACCTACTCCAGGAATCCCGGAACACTGGTCACGAATGGAACGCGTTTTTTGGAAACGCGTTCCGCCAATGACCGGATACTCACCGGAGTGACGCACAGTTCTGCGCTCACGCAGATTCGTGTGCGGCCCTTCACGGAGCATGCCGGGTTTCAGCCGCTGGTCTTTCACGCCATGGCGAACATCGGGATTTCCGTGGATTTCTTCAATGTGACTTTGAATGAAGTCGTGTACACCGTGCCGACGGCCCAGGTAGAACGGGCTGTGAGCGCGCTTGAAGACCTGGATCTCATAGTGAACACCGTGCCGCATGTGGCGAAAATCGCGGCTGTAGGGGCTGGCATTCACGGTGTGCCGGGTGTGATGGCGCGGATCGTGGAGGCGCTCTCTGCTGTCGGTGTGGAAATCCTGCAGTCAGCCGATTCCAACACCACCATCTGGTGTCTTGTTCACGAAAGCGACATGGTGCGCGCGATGAGGGCCATTCACAACAAGTTTGATTTGCACTCGACGGGAGGCGCAGACTGATGTTTGGTCATTTGCTCACAGCGATGGTGACTCCGTTTGATTCATCGCTGCAACTGGATCTCGGGAGACTGCCCAGACTGATTGACCACCTGATTGCCACAGGAACGACGGGCATCGTGGTCTGCGGAACGACTGGAGAATCTGCGACGCTGTCGCATCGGGAGAAACTGCTGTTGATCGAAGAGACTGCCCGTCTCTGCGCGGGTCGGGTTCCCGTCATCGCGGGTACGGGCACGAATGACACCGCCGCCACGGCGACGTTCACTCGGGAGGCGGAACAGTTGCTTGTGGACGGATTTCTGGTGGTGGCGCCTTACTACAACAAACCGTCGCAGGAAGGGCTCTACCAGCACTACTGTACGGTCGCAGACGCCTCGCAAAAGCCTCTGATCGTATACAATATTCCCGGACGGACTGCCGTCAACATCCAGCCTGAGACACTCTGTAGGCTGGCGCAGGTGGAGCAGATTGTGGGAGTCAAGGAATCGTCGGGAGACTTCACGCAAATTTCACGAGTGATCGGAGAAACGCCTGAGGACTTCTATGTGTACTGTGGAGACGACAAGTTCACGCTGCCGATGCTCGCACTCGGTGCGACAGGTGTGGTGAGCGTGGCGTCGCACATCGTGGGGGAACAGATCGCGGGTATGCTGCAGGCCGCTTTTGAA
>JAKACR010000379.1 GCA_021821225.1 Bacillota bacterium
CATCCGCGCGGGCCGTGTGCGACAGGATTCTGGTCATGTACGGCGGACGCGTGGTGGAGATTGCGTCGGCGGACGATCTTTTGGACGAACCGCTTCATCCTTACACAAAGCGGCTCATTACGGCGGCGGATTTTGCGGAGGATGGCGCGCAGTCCACTCCGTCTGCGCCAGAGGATGCGGATCAGGTGATGGCCGAACTGCTGGAGTCCCACACGGGCTGCCCGTTTCGCCGCAAGTGCCCGGTCGCCATGGATATTTGCAGCCGGGTTCATCCCGCGTTTCAGGCGGTTTCGGATACACACACGGTGGCCTGTCACGCCGTGGATTCCGCATCGGCGGCGGTAGGTTGAATCGCATTTTCAATACGGGGGGGAATGAGACATGGTTCGCGTGGGACTGATCGGCGCCGGACGCATGGGCAAGCAGCACTACAACCGCCTGCGCGGCATGCCGGATGTGGACATCGTCGGCGTGGCCGATATCGATGAGGCGCGCGCCAAGGAACTGGCGGATCCGGTCGGGGCCGCGGCGTATCGCGAATATGAGCGCTTGCTGGCCCGCGAAGACCTGGATGCCGTGTACGTGGCGACGCCCGTGCAGTGGCATGCCAAGCCCGCCATCGCGGTGGCGGAGCGCGGGGTGGCGCTGTTTTTGGAGAAGCCGGTCGCCTGGACGCTCGCGCAGGCGCGCGCAATCGCCGACGCGGCGGACAAGGCGGGTATCATCAACGCGGTCGGGTACCAGTGGCGCACGAGACCCGCCGTGGAGCGCATGAGGGAACTGCTCAAGGACATGCCGATCGCGCTTTTGCGCACGCACTGGTACTGGACGATTCCGCTGGTTCCGGACATCCGCAACAAGAGTACGGGCGGCGGGCAGATTTTCGACCAGGCGACCCATCCGATCGATCTGATGCGCCTGTTTGCCGGCGAGGTGCGCACTGTGCAGGCGGCCTATACACTGAACGCCCGCAAGGGAGAGTTTGACAACTGGGACGGGTACAGCGTCACGCTGGCGTTCGAGAGTGGGGCTGTGGGCTCAGTCGCCACGACGTACGCGCTGTTTCAGGGAGTGGCTGAACCGCCGACGCTGGATGTGGCGGCCAGGGAGATGCTGCTGCGCCTGACGCCGCGGCAACTGGAGATCCGCACGCCGGACGGCGTGGAGATTGTGGAGGACGGCAAGGAGGATGTCGACACGCCGTTCATTTCGGCGGTGGCCAGGAAGGATCCGTCGCTGATCCGCGCCTCGGTGCGGGAATCGCTGAACAGTCTGGCGCTGACACTGGCCGCCAACCATGCGGCCGAAAGCGGAGAGACGGTGAATTTCGCGGCATTTGTCCGGCAGGCGTAGGGGATATGGGATAAACCAAATTCCAGCGGGCGTAGGGAACGGGTTTCCAAGGAAAGGAGAAAAACAGGGGATGAATGTGATTTTCATCAGCATTGACAGCCTCAACCGGCATTTTCTCAAGGCGTACGGCCAGCCGGTCGAACTGGACATCGAGACGCCGAACATCGACCGGCTGGCGGCCCGCGGGGCGGTGTTTGACCACCACTGTGTGGGCAGCTTGCCCTGCATGCCGGCGCGCCGGGAGTTTTTCACGGGGACGCAGGAGTTTCTCTGGCGTCCGTGGGGCCCGCTGGAGCCGTTTGACCGGCCGCTGGCGCGGGTGGCGCGGGAACACGGGTACACGACGCAGCTCACCACCGATCACTATCACTATTTCCAGCACGGCAGTCACGGGTATTTCACGGATTATCACGGGTTCGAATTCATTCGCGGACATGAGACGGACGCGTGGAAGACCGCGCCGGTGAAGCCCGATCCCGATTTTTTGCGGCAGATCAAGGCGGGGGACGGCGCGCTCGTCGGCGATTTCACGCACAGGCGGGGGGCGTATGCGCGCAACGCCGCGGAGTTCAGGAGCGAGGAGGACTTCCTTTCGCCGCGCGTGTTCAGAAGCGCGGCGGAGTGGCTGGAGGACAACCACGAACAGGAGCGGTTCCTGCTCGTGATCGACAGTTTCGATGTGCATGAACCCTTTCACAATCCGCCGGAATTTGCCGGACAGTTCACGGAGGAAGATCCGACGGACCCGGAATTGGTGTTGTGGCCGATGTACGGCAGGGTGGACGGCGATGGCCCGTCGCGCCTGACGGAGCGCCAGATCCGTTTCGTCCGCTCGCAGTACGCGGCGAAGGTGGCGATGGTCGACAAATGGCTGGGCAAGGTGCTGGACAAATTGGATGAACACGACCTGTGGAACGACACGCTGTTTATCCTGACGTCCGACCACGGTCATTATCTCGGCGAGAAGGGCTGGACGGGCAAGCCGGATTGTGTCAATTACGACATCCTCGCGCATCCGCCGCTCATCATCTGGGATCCGCAGGGAACGGCGAACGGCGGTCGCGTCCAGGCGTTGACAACCGCCGTCGATCTGTACGCCACGATGGTGGACGCGGTGGGCGCGGGAGACGCGGATGCGCGGCACGGACGGAGTCTGCTGCCGCTGCTGCGCGGAAAGGTGGACACGGTGCGCGAGTGGGCGATCT
>JAKACR010000380.1 GCA_021821225.1 Bacillota bacterium
TGAAATCAGCGCCTCCACAGCCGTCTGGCTGGCGCATGGGGAGATCGGCCAGGCCGAGGCGACCGAGGATATGGCAGAACGTTCCATTGCGATGATCCATCAGTTTTGCAGCGAGTACGATTTCGCGACACTGGTTCAGCTGTATGGCCTGGCCACTCAGTATGAAAATCATCAGGCGGTGGCGTACTTCGGCGAGATGCCCGAACGGATCTTTGTTCTTGGGCGCTGGCATCGTCCGTGGGTGGATTATTCCCTGAGCGACGAATTGACCCTCGGGGTGTTGGCTGGAAACTATCATGTCAATGTGGTGAATGGACAGCGAATGGTCACGCTGTCTGCCAAGGGAATGAACAGATTTCGGGAGACAGAGCAGTTTCTAAAAGAGACGGGCTATCTGGCTCATCGGGTGCGACAGCTACACGTATCCCGCTTCAATCTATTGCCGAATTTCGGGCAACTGGCCAAAGAAATCTTGCCGGACTGGATTCCGCAGCGGCAAGAATTCAGTGTTTGGGCGGGCATTGAGCCGGGGATGACGGTGCTGGAACTGGGGTGCGGCGACGGTTTGTTTACATTTGACGGCGGCCTGGCGGAACGCGTGGGTCCGGCGGGTCGATTGGTCGCGACCGATCCTGCCAGGGGCATGCTTGCCAAAGCGATGGCCAAGGGGCGGGAGAGAGCGGCGCACTGGGTCGAGTTCATTCAGGCGCCGGCGGAACAACTACCCTTTATGAACGGCGCCTTCGATGCAGTTGTAGGTGTCTCCTTTTTGCACCTTACAAATCTGCCGCAAGCATTGGCGGAAATGCGACGGGTGGTGAAGCCGGGCGGAATCGCGGCGACCTTCTATCCGATGCCAAAGTCTCTCGATGTTCCCTTCATCAAAGAGTGGTTCGCGCCGCTGTTGGCGTTGGCGGCGCAGGATCGACGAGAGAGACCTGATGATTTTTTGGTTTCCGCTGCGGAGATGGAGCAAGCCTGGGAACAGGCGGGATTCGGGCAGATACAATCCCGTACCATGACCAGTCGGTCGCTGTATTGGGATCCAGGGATAATTGATCAGATGTTTCTGGGCGTTGGATGGGGACAGGAGGAATTGGCCCGGATCCCCTGGAAAGCGCGAGAGGATGTGTTGGCCCAGGTGGCGACGTGCGGCAGGGAGGTCTGCGCCCGCTATCCAAAGGAGGAGCGAGTGATCGACGCTCCCATGCAGATGCTGAAGGCGACGGCCGTATAGCATTTTGGAGGTCCGGGTGAGACGGAAATTCGACAGGGAGACCCTCCGCCCCTGCGCCTACACTCCAAACGAGCTTTTCAGCGAAACGATCCGGTTGAACACGAGTCGATCCGGCGTGGTCAGCTTGGGATCAACGCTGAAGTAGCCATGTCGAAAAAACTGAAACTTGTCAAACGGTTTGGCGCGTTTCATCGTGGACTCCACAAAGCCCTGCACAATTTCCATCGAGTCCGGATTGATCCGTTCCAGCAGCGACTCCGACTCATCATCCAGAGCATCCAACACCAACGGTTCATACAGCCGAAACTCTGCAGGCGCTGCGTCTGCGGCGCTCACCCAATGGATCGTGCCCTTTACCTTACGTCCGGTGAATCCCGACCCGCTCTTTGTCTCCGGATCATAGGTGCAGAGCAGTTCCACGATGCGCCCGTCCGCATCCCTGACGACTTCCTCGCAGCGAATGAAGAAGGCATGCTTCAGCCGCACTTCACTGCCTGGAAACAGCCGAAAGTATTTGGGCGGCGGATTATCCATAAAATCATCCTGTTCGATGTAAATCACTCTGGAAAATTGCACAGACCGCATTCCGAGTTCCGGATTTTCGGCGTTGTTTTCCGCCTCCAGCCACTCTGACTGCCCTTCCGGATAATTGGTGATGACCACGCGCAACGGTCGCAACACGGCCATGGTCCGGGGCGCCTTCAGCTTGAGATCTTCACGCACAAAATGTTCCAGCATTCGCTCATCAACCATACTGTTGCTTTTGGCCACGCCGATTTCCCGCTGGAAGTTGCGGATCGCCTCAGGAGTATAGCCCCTGCGACGAAGGCCCGACAGCGTCGGCAGGCGCGGGTCGTCCCATCCATCCACCACCCGTTCGCTCACCAATGGTTTCAGTTTGCGCTTGCTCGTCACGGTGTTCGTCAGGTGTAAGGGCGCAAATTCATACTGACGCGGTCGAATCGGCATCTCGCATTCGCGCACAACCCAGTCATAGAGCGGACGGTGATCCTCAAATTCAATGGTGCACAGGGAATGGGTCACGCCCTCAATCGCATCTTCAAGCGGGTGCGCGTAATCGTACATCGGATAGACACACCAAGCGTTCCCCGTGCGATGATGCGTGGTATGCGAAATGCGATACAACACAGGATCGCGCAGATTGAGATTCGGCGACGCCATGTCGATCTTTGCGCGCAGCACTTTCGTTCCGTCAGCATATTCGCCCTTTTTCATGCGCGCAAAGAGATCCAGGTTTTCCGCGACGCCACGGTTCCGAAACGGGCTC
>JAKACR010000052.1 GCA_021821225.1 Bacillota bacterium
CCCAGTTCCCGGCAACCCGCTAAAAATATAAAGCACGATGTCTCACCTCCATTACACAATCTGGTGTGCGACTCCGCCAGAGAATTCGAGATCAGATCGTCCCCTTGAGATCAGATCGTCCCCTTGAGATCAGATCGTCCCTTTTAAACGCATAAACTTGCATCCACCTGAGTGCCGTGGCTGCAATTGATCCAATTCGACTCCTGATATGAGCGAGGTCCGCCAAACCGACCGCCATGCGTCGATTTTCCCCGGAGTACGCGATCACGCTGTGCAATCATGAAAGTCTTCATTCTCAGCAAGCTTCAAATATCTCCTCAACATAACTCCGTTTTGTACCACAAATACCTCTCCTCATTGCCGCTGGCGAGGATCCGCAGGTTCCGCTGGACAATGCACTGCTCCTTGCGTTCCCCGCCCGCGCGATCCAGATTACGCGCCGCGCCGCACCCGGCCCATTCGACGACGCGGATCAGGTCGTCCGGCGTCGTGATCCCCCGCTTCAAAAAAGGGACAGAACTCCCCGGGCGCATGGCTGTCTGCTTCTTCGCCCCGCACCGTTCGTGCGCCTCCCTTTTTATACCATGCTATTAGAAGGCCACTCTCTTTCCCACAATCGCCAGATCAAGTTCGCTGCCATCGAGTTCGGCAATGCCGGGCAAAAGCCCCCAACGCTGAAACCCAGCGCGCTCAAACAGCGCGAGACTGTGCGCGTTATGGGCAAAAATGAATCCCAGCAGCGTTTTGATTTGCAGGGTGGGGCAGGATTCCTCGGCTCTGGCGAGCAAGAATCGGCCCAGTCCTTTCCCGCGATAATCAATATGAAGATAGATGCTGATTTCGGCCGTATGCTTGTAGGCCGGCCTTCCATAAAATGATTGAAAACTGGTCCATCCGCATATTCCTTTTTCGTTTTCCAGCACCCACAAGGGACGCCCCTGTGGAGAATGTTCCGCGAACCACAATTGTTTGCTCGCAACCGTCGCCGGCTCCGTGTCGGCAGTGACCCGTCTGCTGGCAACCGTCGAATTATAGATCGCCACGACGGCCGGGAGGTCGCTTATCGTCGCATCTCTCAATGAAAGACCAAAATCCGCAGCCTCGATACTCCCCATTTGAACTTCGCCTCCCGTTTTGCGGTCCCATCCGAATCACAATCACGCAGACTGGCATCCTCCTCGCCCCGAGGAACGAGGATTTTGGCGCTGGCATGTGAGGCCCGTACATCGCGACCCGGTGGAACTCCATGAAGATTCGAAGCCGTTTCACTGGCGATACGCTCTACTGATCATGCAATCCCTTTCCGTCGAGAATTTGCCCCATGCATTTTTCAACCCTGGACTCCCTCGTTTTCGATTGTTTGGGTTGAGAAAAATAAAGAATGTACGCCCTTTGCCTTCCCGGCGTCAGAGTTTCAAAAGCGGTCTTCAGGGCCGGCATTTCATCGAATTTGTTTGTGAGCTCTTCAGGCATTTGCAACTCTTCCGTCTTTTTGAAGTTAACTTGCAAACCGGCCTTCTCGACTTCAACGGCTTCATGAATATAGGCTTTCAAGATGGTTTCCATTGCAACAATTTCTTGAATATTGGTGAACCGAATCTGGCGCGCCGCCTGCACATTCTCCGTTTGTTGGATCAGGATCCCGTGGGCATCCTGCAGCAAGGCGCCTTTGTGAAACAGAAGCGCGCAGTATTCTTTAAATCCATGGATCAACACGATGTTATTTTTCTCAAACGTGTAGCAAGGGTGCATCCACTTGAATTCCTCGGTCAGCCCACAGTCGAGAACGATACTTCTCAACTTCTCATATTCTTTTCCCCATTTTTTAGATTTCGCTAGAAATTCATCGACCTTGAGATTCATGCTGCCGCTTGCCACCAGGGTACACCCCTCTTCCATCTTCCGATCGGTTGGAAACCACCACCGCACTGACAGACTTCATGATGGCCGTCCCCGGCGTCGCACCGTAGGTCGAAACTGTTCAACAGTGCGGCGCGCGGCGCCGCGTCTGAAAATCAAGGTCGCGCATGGAAAACCCCCACAGACGTATTCTACACCAAAAGGGAGGGACTGCCCCGTCTCCAACCGACCGTGAACCCAACGGCCTCCCGCCACCATCGGCATCGAGGGCCCTCACCCGGCTTCGCGTGTCAGGACAGCGTCGTTTCCGACAAACAACGCCATGAGCACGCCCAGCGCGCTCATGCCCGCAACCAATCCGATGACGTCGTGGAATCCGGCCGCGGCCGCATCTGCCAGGCGATGCTGCACGAACGCCGGCAGTTTCGACACACCGGCCGCGGCGTTCGAGTGCATCAGGACGACCGGAACGCCGAGGTGTTTGATCTCCCGCTGGACGTGCCAATGCTCCCGCACCTGAAAGAATGTGACGATCAGGGCGATCCCGAGCGTGCCGCTGATCCGCTGCGCGACATTGAACAGCGCGGTCCCGTCCGGCACCCTGCTTTCGGGAAGCGACTGGATCAGTCCGTTGAGGAGCGGCTGAATGACCAGCCCGATGGCAAATCCGCGACCACAGAGGATCACGGCCACGAGCCAGGCGGGAGACGTCGCGGTGACGGCGAGAAGCCCAGCGGTGCTCAGAGTCAGGAGCGCCATCCCCGACACCGCGGTCCGGCGCACACCCCACCGGATTGGCAACCGGTTGCCGAGCACAGTCCCGACGCCCGTGACGAATCCCTGCGGCAAAAGGGCCATTCCGGCCGCCACGGCGGAGTGGCCCTGGATCTCCTGCATGAACGCCGGAACCAGGACAATCACCGCGAAGGTCACAACGGAGACAAGCACCGTAAGCGCAAGGGCGAGAGCCTGCCGCGGCCGCCAGACGAGCGACAGGTCCACGATCGGGTGCTCGCGGTGCCTGGCCCACACGGCGTAGGACGCCAACAGCACAGCCCCGACGGCCCAATACGGCCACGCCGACCAAGACAGCCACCCGGCCTGCGTTCCCCGCGAAGCACCGAAAGTGACCCCCGCCATTCCGCCGGCAAGCAAGCCGAACCCGAGAGCGTCGAAGTGCGCCGCATCCTGCTTTTCGTCGGTCAAAGCGCCGGGGAGCCGTTTTCCCCCGATGACCGCCAGGATGCCGACCGGAATATTGATCAAGAAGATCATCGGCCAGCCCGCCCAGTCAATGAGAACACCGCCGAGCGACGGCCCGAGCGCAGGCGCGAGAAACAGGATCATGCCAGCTGCCGCGGAGATCTGTTTCCCCGCCCCTTTGCCCATGAGCATGTTCATCGCCAACGGTACAAGCGGGGCGCCAAAGATGCCCTGCGCCACGCGGGCGGCCATCAGCGTCCACAGGCCGGGGGAGATGGCGCAGAGCGCGGAAGCCGCCGTGAATCCAACAAGGCTGGCAAGATAAACGCGCTTGGTGCCGAACCGTCTTGCCAGATAGGCCGTGCCCGTGAGCGCCATGCCCAAAGCCAGGAGATAGGCGCTCGCGACCCATTGCACCGCCGAGAGGGAGCTATGCATCCCGGCGGCCATATCCGGCAGCGCGACATTGACGGCGCTGCTGTCGATCATCGACATGAAAGGGCCGGCCAAGAGTCCCACCTGCACCATGATTCCAAGCCGCCCGGCCGCTCGGCCCTGAGTGTTCTCCTCCGGAAGTTGCGCCCCCTGATCCGGCCGGGACGGCATCGTTTGATCTGATTGGGCATGCGTCGCCCGATCCCGTCGTTGGCGCGCAGTTTGATTTTCTGTCATTGGCTGCATTCTCCTTTTCGAAGGTCGACAGTCCTGGCTACGTACAATATTGACTGTCTGTTTAGTCAATAAATGAACAGAAAAGAGACTACCGGCCGACCCCCTGTGAACCGGGCGGCGTGAACAGACGGATCAGGAGATCGGTCATGGGCACAGTCGGGGTCGGTGTGGACATCGCCCTGGAAACCGCCAGTCCTTCGATGCACGACCCCAGCACAAAGGCGAGGTGTTCAGGATCTCCTTGGACGATCTCCCCGTCTTTCTGCCCTGCGGCGATGAACCGGATCATGATGCTCCGGGTTTCCAGGACCATCGCCGAGACCTGCTGGCGTGCCTCTTGCGGCGCGGCGTCGCTGACAGACGCTTGCATCACGACCATGAACATGTCCGGCTGTTCGGTCAGCCCATCCACGATTTGCTCCATCAGCCAGCGCAAGCGCGCCGCCGCACCGCCGGGCACTTCGAGAGCCTCGCGGTAGAGGTGGACCGTCCCCCGCGCGGCGCCTCCGACGAGCGTGTTGAAGATCGCTTCCTTGCTCCCGAAGTAGTGGTAGCTCAGTCCCTTGCTGATTGCGGCGGCAGCGGCGATGTCATCAATCCGCGTTCCCACATACCCGTTTCGCGCAAACACCTTGGCAGCCGCCGCAAGGATCTGGTCCCTCCGCTCATCGCGGATCTCCCGATTCACGTTCCCAGTGCGCGGCATTGCGATCCTCCCCTTTTCGACTGAATGACCGGTCAATAATAACCCGAATCGTACCACAGACCCGAAATGAAACGCAATCCCTCCACCGCCCATGATATCCGCCCGACGGCGTCACTTCAGCACCCGCACGACGACACCGCAAACGGTCCCCAGGCGACCACGCGGTCCGATCGGGTCAACGCAGCCCACACCGTCTCGCGTGAATGCTCCAGGTTGCGTTCGAGCACGAGGACCCAGTCGTCGTCTTCGGGGACAATGCGGATATTTTCCGAGATGCGCGAATTCATTCTGCGGTTCCCTCCCGTGCGATTTTTCTCCAGAACGAACTCCGGGACGAGCACATACAGGTGCGAATATGCATCGAGCCACTCGTCGATCTCCGCGAGCGGCCGTGCGTCGAGATGAACGATTGGTTATATAACTGTCAATGCATACTCTGCGCGGCGCAACGCCTTCGCCCACGAAATTATCTGGGCATTGACATGGGGTAGGTCCAAAAAACCTCCCGTTCAAGAAAACTCCGGATTCGGGCATCCAGCGCCGGGTCGCTCCCTGCGCTGCGCTCCATGCCGGCAAGTGTGAGTTGCGATTGGGAACGGTGCGCCCGTACCGCGGCCATTTTCGCCTCTCTCACGGCCGAAATGTCCAGCACGATGTCCGGCGCCCCGATCACATCCTGCGAAAATCCATGCGCATACACCACGGGGCGTTCCTCCGTTGCAAGCCGGGCAACCGCACGGATGGCCGCCGCGCCCAGCGCGTTGTGGTCCGGGTGCACCGCGTAACCTGGATAGTGCGTGATCATCAGCGACGGCCTGATCTCCCGGATGATCTGTTCAATCCGGCCGTCCAACGCGGCCTGATCTTCAAACTCGATCGTCTTGTCGCGCAATCCCAGCTTGATCAGGCGCACGACACCGAGCGCGGCGCACGCTTCGTCCAGTTCCGCCGCGCGGATGCGGGGCAGCGACTCGCGGGTGGCGAAGGGCGGATCGCCCATGTTGCGCCCCATCTCGCCCAGTGTGCCGCACACATACGTCACGGGTACCCCCGCACTGGCGAACAACGCGATCGTTCCGCCGCAGCCGAACGTCTCATCGTCCGGATGGGGAAACACGACGAGGACATGCCGTTCTCTGGTCTTCTGATCCACCGTCCCACACTCCCCGCCGCTGCCCTCGCAGGCCCGACCGGCGGCGGCCTGATCCTACCGAAGTCTTAGGCTGTCTAATATGAAAAACAGCGATTGAGCGAGAAAACAGGAGAAAAACCTGCTTTTGAGAGGCGAGGCGCCTTCAGATAAATCCATTCCCGGACCATCTTGAATCAATCGTCCGAACGGCGCGTACAGGACGTCTGCCCGTTCACACCCGAAACCAGTCTGCTCTCCAGGTCCGGATGGACTTTTTGACCTGGTCTGCGCCCAGATTCTCCTCAAGCGCCCGTTTGCACAGCGTCGGAAATTCATCATCCGCCGCAAAGCGCAGGGCGATGATCTGGCCCGTCGTCAATCTGGCGTCAAGTGGAGCGCCGGTCAACAGGTAGTGCCGAAAATTCTCCTCTGCGCGAATGACCCGGTCCTGCACCTTATTCGCGTACTGGCGAATCTTGACGAGCGCGAGGAGCAGGACAATGGACAAAACCACAGTCCACCCTGCGAGCCAGGAGAAACTCACGATCAGGTGAACAACCGAACCCACAAAAAGGATGAGCGCCAGCGGCATCGCGACGAAATGAAACGCCGGATCGAATCGCGTGTGGTTCCTGTAGTTCTGTTCACGCACGGTGATGCGCCCCCTATTTCGTACATATTGTTTGTTGTTGAACAAGATGTATAATTTACTTGTACCACGGGCAGTCCGCGAATGCAATCGACAATCGCAGCCTGATTGTTCACAACGGAACGCCGGACAGCACATTGTTCAGGAAGGGTGGACCGCTTGATGGACAAAGCGATGGACCGAAGGGTTGAACGGACGCGCAACCTGATCCGGAACGCTTTCTTGGAGTTGGCGCAAGAGAAAGGGTACTCGGCGGTGACCGTTCAGAATATCATTGATCGCGCCAATGTCGGCCGCTCGACCTTCTATGCCCATTTTGCCGACAAAGAGCAGTTGCTGCAAAACGAGTTCAGAGAATTCCAGGACTTTCTGCGCCGACAGCGGGACGTCCGGTCCATGGCACAGCGCCCCCCCGGTGCGCCCCTGCTTGGTTTCAGCCTCGCCCTATTCGAACACGCCCGGGAAAACTACCGCCATTTTCAGGCGCTGTTCACCAAACAGGATACGGCCTTCCTGCACCAGCAGATGCAAAAGATCCTGGCGGAGCTTGTTCAGGAAGAACTGGAGGCCATGCCGCGCGCTTTCCCCCTGCTGCTGCCGCTGGACGCGCTTGCCCAGTTTACCGTTCACGCATACTGGGCTCTTTTGGTGTGGTGGATGGAACACGGGATGCCATTCTCGGCGGAAGAGATGGACCGGATGACTCATCTGCTCATCACCACAGGCACGGTCGGCATGCTGGCGCCGCACGGGCGCGATGTCGACCGCTAACGGCATGGTCGACCGGACTTCCACGCGATCAGGCACGGCCGGGCACATACAGTCTGCAACCCGTCGCCATTCGGGGCGCGAAGCCTCCTCAACGCAGTGGTCCGCAGCCTACGCTGGCTTTCTCAAGTGCAAGCCGCGGCCCCACTCGTAGTAAGTTGCCGTTTCGAACACCTGGTAGGGATGACCTCCCGAGACGCAGTGCTCGGTCAGATTGTAGGCCCGGACATGCTGGCCCCCCGTTCCGACCCACAGATTGAATACCATGGACACAATCACCTGCCGCTCGGGGCTCACCTGGACGCCGCTGGCCATGGTCTCCATAAGGCGGACACCCTGCTTGTTCAGGGTGAAGCTGATGCCCTTGGTCGCGTGACCCCGAACTTCCTTGCCTGCGATGGCATGTACGTCAACGACATAGGGCAGGAGTTGGGATAAGGGGAACGGCGGCTGCGGCCGCCTGGTCGATTCATGCCAGCCGCCTCCCGGGGGCGTGGATTCGCCCCAGACGTGACTTCCGATGGCGATGGTGCTGGAGGTCACCGTGATGCTATTTGTGCCGGAAAGTCCGCTCACCGTTGCCCGAGTGGTGCTCTCAGACTCACGGTTCAGCGGATCTGTGGCCGCCGTCGCGCGAACATCGACGTTACCCAGTGAGTCGGTGATCTCGTAGGACAGGTGCACTGGCTGTACCAGGAGCGTGCGGGAGACCAGTGTCAATTGCGCCGTCGGCGTAACGGGCCTTGACGCGGCGCCGGATTTGGCCGGCGACTTTGCCGAGTGGCTCGTGGCCTTCGGGGTCGCTGCAGCCTGCTGCGTTCCACAGGCGACCAGACCGACCGGAGCAATGGCAACCAGCAGAAACGTCGGCACTAGCCTTCTCCATCGGACGCGCATGGTCTTCCTCCCGAAAATAGCATTCTCATGAATCTGAGTATATCGCGCGAGGTGTCCGCACCACAAGGCCGCGCCAGCTGCAGCCGCGCTGACTCTCTTCAGGTGCGCCGCCTCTTATGCGCCACGAGAATGGCTGAACCCGCGCCCATCAACAGCAGCCCGGCCGCAGCTTCAGGCAGCGCGGGGACTCCCGTCACCGGGCTCGTGCCGCCGCTTACCGTATGCTGTTTGGGTGACAGGACAACATACTCCGGGTGTTTTGCGCCTGCGGTCTGCGGCAACTGGAATGTGCCATTTCGTTCCACTGCTGGAACATACGACAGACTGTGGCCCGTCACCCGGTAGACGGCGCTGCCCGGTGAGAAGTGCGTGCTGTGCAGCGTGATCGACTGCGGCGCGCCGGTCCCGCCGATCTGCACCGCGCCGACGACCGTCTGGCCCGGCGGCACGAGGGCGCTGGTCGAAGATGCCGGAAGGGGCCCGACGGACACGGATTGCGTCGCAGGGACGGTGACCGTCACGGTGACGGAACCGACTGTCGACGTGAAACTCCGGACCCCTGTCGTGCCTGTCGCCTTGCCGTGCGCCTTGCCCTGCACATGACTCTGGGTTCCCACGCCCGAAGCAAGCGGAGCCGCCACAATCACCCGCAGGGCAACCGAGCCGCGCGCCATCGGAATGGTCATGACCCCGCCCGACACCTGCGACGGCGCCGCCACGGCCAGCCCACCCGCTCGCAGAGCCAGCGCGATCGCGCCGTGTTCAACCGGGCCCCCTTGCAGGCGAAGCACGACATTCTTCTTGGGGGCGCCGCCCAAGAACATGACCCCGACGCCAATTTTCGCGCCAAATCCCGCTTTGACGTGCGCGCGCAGTGCTCCCCCGCCAAGTTCGACGAGCAGTATCTTCTCAGATGAGGTCAATGTCCCCGGCGGCACAACGAGTGAAACGTGGTAACCGGCCGCTTCGCCAATAATGACCCCACCCTTGCCTCCCACCTCACCGACGCCGATGATCTTCCCCCATCCCATGGCCTCTTGGGTGCGAACCTTCGCGATCTGCAATGCCTCAGCCTTCAGCTTGAGTTCGCCTTGCACCTGGACATTGCCGCCGGCGCCACTGCTCTGTCCCGCTCCACTGCCCGTTCCCGAACCGCTGACCTGCCCGGCGCCACTGCCGCTACTCTGCCCCGTACTGCTTCCGGCGCCACTGCCGCTACTCTGCCCGGCGCCACTGCCGGCGCCGCTGCCCGTTCCCGAGCCGCTGCCATTCGCCCCCACCTTGCCCTGCACACCCACTTTCCCCTGTACGCCGACGGTCGACCCGCCCTTCCGTTTGCCGCCAGTCACCCCAGATGTGGTTGCCGACACCGACGTCTTGACCGTGCCGCCCACCAGCGGCGGAGTTGACGATCTCATTTCCGTGTGCGCGAACGCCGGAACGCCGGCGCTCATGACTGCCACGCCGGCCAGGACTGCGCTGGCTGCCCATCTTGCGGCCGTCATTCCTTTGGCCGCTTTGGAACATTTCGCCGTCTTCATCTCTTTCATCTCTAAGGCGCCCCCCGATAATTGTGCTCCAGCCAACATCAGCGGCGAAAATCGACCCCGCCGATCAGAAACCAATGCTCTGCAGTCGCAGATGATCGCCCGCCTTGACGGTCGCCGCCAGAACGGCATGATACTGCCTTCCCCCGACGCTGAAGCCGATCGCAGCTTCTGCCTTCGTCAGGTCCGTGCCTTGGACGCTGAGCGTCACATTGAACAATGAGGTGTACCGAAGCGCCCCCACCGGCACGCCATACAACGGATCTGCCTTGGAGGAGTCCGCGGCCAACATCCGCAGCCACGCGGTGTTGCGCTGCGCACTGGCGTGCAGCCAGCCCGCGAACAGTTCCTCAAGACCGTTCGCCGCCGACAGGGGAGCGTTGCCCTCAGTGAACACGGCGCTTGGCTTGCCGCCGACGGTGAGACTCCCCATCGGAATGCTGTTCGTCTGCAGCGTCAGCCCTTCACGCCATAACGCCTGCGGCACGACAGGGCGATACCCGAAGGGCTGCGGTCCGATCTGCGGTCCGGACTGCGTCGCACTCGCCCGGAGGCTGCCGCTCACCAGTTGCGCCGTGACAAGATAGCGATCTGGAGTCAGGTACAGCGCGTTTAGCGGATAGCAGGTTTCCAATGCCACCGACGGGCTGCCCACATTGGGCAACGGAGAACCCGTCTGCACAACCCTGGCGCCCGACACGCGATAGGTAAAACTGCCGTAGGATGTCTGCAATTGCACCAGATCGCCAGGACTCAGTCGGTTAAGGTGACTGAACCAGGTCGCGTTGTGCGCCGCGAGCACACTCAGTCCCACCTCCCCGGGAAGAACGCTCGCCGCCAAGTGTCCCACCGCGTCAGATAATTGACCGTCCGACGTCCCCTGCACGATCGGCGCCGACAGGTCCAGACGGGGGACCCGCAGCACGCCAACCAGCCTCCCGGCTCCGGGTTGCGCCTGCACTGGAGCCACCTGTACCGGCAGACCGGACCGTGCGGACATCGCCTCGGCGCGCAGCGGGTTGCGCGGATCGACGGCGACCGTCGGCGTCACATGAACTGAGCGGAAGTGAGCCGCTTCCTGTGCGCCTGCCGCTCCTCGTGCGCCCGCCAGCCTGTGCGCCCGGTCGCGTAAGGCGCCGCCCGCCGCGTGATCCGGCGCCCGCGACTGCAGTCTCGCGGTTTCAGCCGCGAACAGGCTGCGTCCCGCAAGCGCCGAGTGGACGAAGAACAGCGGAACCTGCAAGAATACCCCGATACCGGCGAACACAAGGAGACTCCCGAATAGGATTGCCAGTCTCCTTGACATAAACGCCACCTCCGTTGATCATATATTTAGATACCTTCGCAAATACACGCACAGTTGTGAGGGTAGCTGTTCAGTTCGCCGCGACTTATTCCACGCCCGTGACTCGTCCCCGCGCCAAGAGACGCTGCGACTCGCGCAGCGCCTTTCATGGACCCGCCACTGCTTCACGCCGGCCAGTTGGCCGAGTCTCACGCCAGCCCCGTCATGCGCCCTCCGTCAAGCGCAACAGGTTCTCCAGGCTGGTGGCCAGACTGTCCAGCGGATTGCCCGGGCAGACGTCTTGCTCCACCACGTGCCGCTCGACCCCCGCGGACGCACAAAACGAGAGAATCGCCGGAAAATCCAGCACGTCAGTCCCCACCTCGGCGAACGCCTTGTCTTCGTCGTCCGTCATGTCCTTGAGGTGTATCAGCGGCATCCTGCCCTTGTACGGTCGGAAATCTGAACTCCCGACCAACCCGTCTCTTTACAATGTTCGCAATACCCCGGGAAAATCCTGCTTCGCCTGATCGCGCACCGTGTACAATTGTGCCGCGTATGGAAAATCGGCCATGGAACATCCTCCTGACATCGTGATGACGCAGCCTGTCTCCATCTCCGGGCAGCAGCGGGATCAGACGGAGCCTGTCAATCGTGGCAAAGACGCCGGTCAGGCCAGGTTCTCCTCCCGCCTCGCGCGCAGCGGTTCGCAGCACTTCTTGAACTTGCGGCCACTGCCGCACAGGCAGGGATCATTGCGACCGGGAAGCTTGCCGCCGCTTCGCAGATGCTCATTCAACATCCGCTGCTTGACGCGCTCCGCGACCTCCTGCATGCGCTCGTCCGCGTACGCGTAGATCTGCTTGTAACTCGCGCAGAAGTAGTCGGGGTCGACGCCGTCATCCGCCTCGTGCCAGACCCGGTTGCGCGGGCAGCCCCCATGGCAGAGTTGCAGGTACTCGCACGTCTGGCACGGCACGGGCAAAGATGGCTTCTTGCTGAGGAACTTCTGGTACACGAGATTGCCGAGGATTTCCTCGATCGTGTTCTCGCCGACATTGCCCACCTTGTACTCCTCGCTGATGAAAAAGTCGCAGGGATAGGCGTCGCCGTTCTGCTCGAGGATGAGGGTCGTAGGACAGAGCTTGCGGTGCACGCAGAGCTCCGCCTCCTGGTGCAGGTAGACGGCGAGAATATTGTCAAAAAAGCGCACCGACATCTTCGGCTGGCCGCCGTTGTACCAGACATCGAACGCCTCACACAGAAACTGGCCGTACTCCTCTGCGGAGATCAGGTAGGTCGGGGGCTTGCCCGTTTCCTGCGCGCGAAAATCCATCGCGGGGATGAACTGGACGTAGTCGAACCCTTCGCGCTGATAGAACTCCATCAGGTCGCGGGCGCGCCCGACATTGCCCTCGTGGATCACGGACAGGATGTTGAAATCCACTCCCGCGGTCCGCAGATGGCCGATGCCCTGCAGAACCCGGTCGTAGCTCCCCGCGCCCGAGCGCGTGACCCGGCGCGCGTCATGAATCTCGCGCGGGCCGTCAAGGCTCACGCCGACGAGGAAATTGTAGCGTTTGAAAAAACGCGCCCACTCAGGGTTTACGAGGGTCGCGTTGGTCTGCAAGGCGTTGCTGATGGACGTTCCCGGCAGCGCGTACCTGGCCTGCAGACTCACGACTTCCTCGAAAAACTCCATTCCGGCAAGCAGCGGCTCCCCGCCTTGCCAGGCGAAGGACGCCGCGCCCTTGTCCGACATGGTCATGTACTCGCGGATGAACTTCTCCAATATCCACGATTCGATCCGGTTGACTTTCGGGCCAATTTTTCCGCCGACACGGCTGTAGTAACAGTAGTCACACGCCAAATTGCAGTCTTCGTGTACCGTTTTCCACATCACGCCGAGCGAGTGTTGCGTTGTTGTCAGACACGATGCACTCATATGGCTTCATCCCCTTGCCGACGGTGGCTGGGCAGCGTCGCGCGGGCGCGCCGCCGTCCATTCTCATTCGCACCCCAGCGTACATTGTCGAAGCGTCCACATGAAAGTATAGGGGATGAAAACGCACACGGCAATGTATTATTTCCCCGGATGCGCCGCGACCGGCGTGAACAGCACGTCGGTCAATGAGTACGGCCCC
>JAKACR010000053.1 GCA_021821225.1 Bacillota bacterium
AGGCGATTGAAAAGAGCCAGGATTTTCTGTTCATGGGAGAGTGTCACATGCACCATATAAGGATACATGCGCAGCCAGTGCAGTCCGGACTGTGCCAGTCGGCCCGCGATCACCCGCGGATTGGCGCCGATGATGTGCGCGATACCGTCGGCCACGCGCGTCAGTGTGGCCGATCCTACTTTCTGGATGGCCCCCGCGTTGATATCAATGTCGTAGGCGGGGATGTCGGTGGCGAGCACATTGCCCGCGGCGTCGTAAATCGTGCCGCGGATGGCGGGCAGGGTAGTCTGTGCGGTCCATTCCTGCCGCGCCCGGTGCGTGATGAACTTGTCCACGGTCTGGACATACCAGATGCGCGCGAGGACGCCGGTAAACAGGATGACAAAGAAAGACCGGATGATAAATAGTCTGTAACGTCGCAACATGAAATCCGTTCCTCCACACTTTTAGAGGTTGTTCATCCGGCGTCGCGGGTGAGGCCGCCGTCGGCCGACCGGTATTCAGGATGGATGGTCTTGCGACAAGTGCTGATGCGTTGGAACTCCGGGGCGAAACAGTTGAAGAATGGCATCCATTTCGCGAACAGGCGATACGAACAGCAGAAGTTCGTCGTCGGCGCGCAGGGAAGTCGCACCATGGGGAATCAGCACCTGTTCCGCGCGACGGATGGACACCACGACAACCTGAGGGGGCAGGTGCAGACTCATCAGCGGTTGATCCGCCAGCGGGCTGTCTGCGGACAGCGAGACGGTGACAAATTGGCCGCCGTCGCCGTATAACCCCTGCAATTGCCGGATCTTGGCGGTGGACTCGGTCGAATGCAATGTGAAGGAATTGTAAGCGCGCATCACGTCCCGTTCTGTGAGCACACCCTGTACGGTGACGCCGTCGTCCGCGACGACGGGCAGCATGGATACGTCGTGAAAGGTGAACAAGCGCATCGCTTCCTCCAGCGTCTGCTGGCCGCGCACCTTCGGAACACTGTGCGCGAGGACAGCGCCGACCCTGGTGTGAAGAGGCGTGCTTTCAAACAGCGGTCGCAGGTCGTCAAATGCCAGGAGACCCACGAGGCGCAGGTCATCGTCCGCGACGATCGCGGCGTGATCGCGGACCTGCGATAGGATCTGATAGGCGGATTCGATCGTGTCGTCAGGGGACAGCACCACATCGGCCGGGACCATGGCGGAATGGATCGGGATGCGCTCCGTCGGGCGCACCTCATTGCCCCGCAGGATGCGGATCCCGCGGCGGGTCAGTGTGACCGTGTACATAGAATCCCTCGTGATGACGCCATGCACCACGTAGGCGGTGATGCACGCGGCAATGACCACCGGCGTCAACTGGTAATCCCCTGTGACCTCCAGGAGAATCGTGATGGCGACAAACGGCGCTTGCGCCGCTGCGGCAAAGATGGCGCCCATGCCCGCGATGGCGTAGATCTCGGGATGGGGGATGAGAGAAGGGAAAAGCCGTTGCAGCAAATTGCCGAACAGGCCGCCTGTCATGGCGCCGAGAAACAGCGACGGGGCGAAGACGCCGCCGGATCCGCCCGCGCTGACGGTTGTCAGTGTGGCGATGTATTTCAGTGCGAACAGGATTGCCAACGCGCTTAGCGCCAGTCTGCCGGACAGCGCCTCGTGGACCGTCGGATAGCCGACCCCGAGCACTTCGGGCGCGGCCAAACCGATGATTCCGACGGTGAGGCCACCGGCAAGATTTTTCACCCAAAATGGGGCTCGCCACGCCCGCACCGTATCTTCCGCAAGCGTGAGACCCTTGGAATAACCGAGCCCCACCACGCCGGCGACCAGTCCCAGGACGATCATGAACAGCAGCGCCTCTGGATGGATGACGGGGTATGGATTGGTCTGGAGGACAGCGTGATTGCCCATGAAGGCGTCGAAGACGGTCGAGCCGGTCACCGCCGAGAGAAAGACCGGCATGATCGCCCCCATGGCGTAGCTGCCGAGGATCACCTCCAACCCGAAAAAACCGCCCGCGATAGGGGCGTTGAACGTGGCGGCGATTCCGGCCGCCGATCCGCAGGCCAGCAGCAGCGAGATGTATTTGTCGGGCAGCCGGAACACCTGTCCGACGACGGAACCGAAGGCGCCTCCGATCAGCGCGATCGGCCCCTCGCGGCCCACGGAACCGCCGGCGCCGATCGTGATGGCCGGCGCCAGGATGCCGAAAAAGGCGATGCGAGGGCGGATCCTGCCGCCGCGCAGGGCCAGGGACTCAAGGATTTGTGGAACGCCGTGCCCCTTCACCTCGCGGGCGAAAAAGTGGGTGATGACCCCCACAAGCATCAGGCCGACGGCCGGAATCAAGGCACTCCACAGAGTGGCGGCAGCGTGCGGTGCGTGAAAGAGCAGGAAGAACAAATGGATCATGTCGCGAAAGACGATGGCGCCAAGGCCGCCGATGATTCCCACAAGAATGGCGAAAGTGCCGAGCGCGACAGGCTCGCGAAAAGGGTGGTTGAGCCAGAAGGCAAGACGGGTAGAACGAAGGGGGGAGTCGGCCGGCGCCGGGTGTTGCATGAACGGATGACCTCGTTTCAACTGGTTTCTCCAAAACTCTAGTCTTAATTATAACATAATAGGCCCTGTTCAAAAAGTGGGCAGGGTTGACCCTCGCAGCGAAATGCGCCGGGGAGTTCTGCCCCCTGTTTGAACAACCTCTAAACGCAAGTTCACGCTTTAGGGCGCCTGAAATCACAAGTCCCGTAAGGGTTTGTCGGAATTTGGCCAAGTGCGGTTCTGGCTACCGTCTCACAGCTTGACCCCAAGGGCCTCGAGGAGCACGCGCTGATCCCGTGTCGGCACCGTGATCTGTTCAAACTGCTGCCCACCGCACTCCACCGTGTTTCGCTGTAGCCCCTTCAACTTCTCGATCGCCAAGTGAAAGCTCTCATACGCCGGATCGTTTGTCTCGCGAAGCGGACGCAGCGCGCGCATCATATGCCACTGCACGTAGTACGCCAGCATGCACAAAAATACATGCGCCCGTATCCGATCCTCCAAGCGATGAAACACGGGCCGCAGTTCCAGATGCATCGTCTTCATGTTTCGAAACGCCTGCTCCACCTGCTGGAGTCCCTTGTACGTCTCCACCACCTCATCGGCTGCCAGTTGTTCCGCCGGCACCGACGTACGCACCACGTAGATCCCGTCGAGCTTCGCTTCGCGCTCGATGCCCGCATTGTTTCGCGTCCACGTCAGGGATCGCTCCTCCATCTGCACGTCGAAGTGCTTGGCCATCTTGTGCTTGTTGAGGATCCTCCCGACCGCCATTCCGATGGCGTCCGTCTTCACGAGACTCCCCGCCTGCACCCGTGCCTGCACTTGCTGTAGGTCTTTCTCGGTGGCTGCCAGCAAATCCGCCCGATTCCGTCGCCGCTCCTCGCGCACCAAGGGATTCAGGCAGACGACCAGCCGCTCCCCCGGAAACAGGGGGTCTTCAATCTCGGCCAAGTCGGTCTGATCGAAGAGCGACAGTTGGATCGATCCGCGTTCATGCAGCTTCTGGATGTCTCCCGATCGCAGCGTGGTGATCCAGCCGTAGTCGACCGCCTGCAGATCCGGAATCCGCGTCTTGGTGATCATCCCCCGGTCCCCGACCATCACCAGACGCCCAAATCCGTACCGCGTACGCAACCGGGTGATCTGCTCCTTGAGGGTATCGGGATCGGACATGTTGCCAGGGCACACCTCGATGGCCACCGGACAACCGCGGCGGTCCGTGAGCAGTCCGTAGGTGAACTGCTTTTTCCCGCGCTTCTTGTCCCGGTTGTATCCAAACTCCGCGAGCGGGCAGTGCGTGCCCTCGAAGTAGGAGGACGACAGGTCGTACAGCACGAGCGCGCCGTCAGCCAGGTGCCGCTTGGCCAATCGGGACTCGATGCGCGACTGCTGCGCCAGCAGGGTGTCCATCGCGTCATAGAGCGCGTTGACCGACAGTGTATCCGGAATGGACAGCAGAGCGGGCAAGGTGGTCTGCTGCCAGTACGAGGCGGTGAACCGCTTGGACCCGGGTTCGACCAGGCGGGCGATGATCATGCCCAGCACGAGGGAGCGCCACGGTACGTCACCACCGATGACCGTGTCGAGCCCAATCTGGCGAATGACCGAGAGAACTGCCCAGACAGCGCCGTGGGCATGGGAAGCGACAATCTGCAGGACCTCCGCAGCGGGGAGCAACGTCTCCCCTTTGAGGGCGCGGCGCACGACCTCGATGACGGACTCCGGGAGTGCCGAGAGATTGGCCAGTGTGCGATGCTTGACCTTACCGTCCTCGCGGTAGGTCTGACGCAGCAGCGTGGTGGTGTAGGTGGTGCCTTTGTAGGTGCGTTTAGTAATGGCTATGTGCATGGCATCCGATTTAGTTTTCATGCCGTATATATTCGACGTATGTCCTAAATATCCTGCCTTAAAACAAAATATTTAGTGGCTACATTTTTGGGATAAAAAAGCCTCTACTCCTTTTCGTGATGCGGTTTGAGAGGCGATTAGCTTGGTGAACTTCCGTCTAAATAGTGCCCGGTGGAATGGCGGACGGCCCGACCATTGCGCGTTGGCCACTCTCATGGTACATACTAAGGTGGGAAGTGCCCGCAAGAATCCTGTGCGTACGCGGGCGATGTCACGTGCACGGTGGGAGAGGTTCCGTTGTCCGATGACGACCTGCTGGAGGCGATCAGCCGCGGGGAAGGAACGGCGCTTGCGCAACTGTACGACCGGCACGCACTGACCGTCGAACGGATCGCCCGGCAGTTGATCCGCGACGAGCAAAGGGTGCAGGACATCGTGCAGGAGGTGTTTGCGCGCATCTGGACCACGGGCGCGCGGCGCTACACGGCGATCAATTTTCACAGTTGGCTGTATGTCCTGGTCCGGCGCATCGCGTTGGATTTCCTGCGCCATGAGCAACGCCGTCCGCAGACATTTGTGGCGGATGTGGAGCTTCTGGCGCATACGGTGGGCGAGCATGCGCAAGGCGCGGGGTGGGAGGGGATGTCCTCCTTGAAACTCGACTTGCTTCACGCCTTGGGTGATCTCCCGGAAGAGCAGCGATTGATCCTGAAAATGACGTATTTCAGCGGGTTTACGCTAAAAGAGACCGCTTCCCTGCTGGACATTCCCCTGGGGACCGTGAAAACTCGCCTCCATCAGGGACTGTTGAGATTGCGCGGCATCATGTCGGATTGGGAAAGGGGAGACACGCATGAATCCGGACGCCGGTGATCATGCGGTCACGCACGATCATTTGCTGGAATATGTGATGGGTGAGCTGGACGATGTCCAGGTAAGTCAGTTTGAACAGCATCTCGCGCGTTGTTCGCGCTGCCGCGGCGACGTGAAGGCGTTGTTGCCCGTTCACGCCGAGCTGATGACGCTCCACCCGGATGCGCGGTTGCCGGATCGTCGTTCGCAGGCCAAGTCCGCGGTTCTGCAGCACGCTTTCTCCCGCCGTCTGCCCAATCGCCCGGTGGAACCTGGAGAGGACGGACCGGCGCAGGCGGTGGTTGCCAAACCACCCGGCAGGCAGTGGGCGGGCGGTGTTCGCGGCCGTCTGCGGTTTCGCCGCGCAATCCTTATTGCGGGTACGGTCAGCGCACTGTTGGTCGGCGGCGTGTTCGCGTGGAGCGAACACGCGGAGCGACCCGCAAACCAGCCGCCGTCTTTCGTTCGCACGGGAAAGACGACGGCAAACGAGTCTGGCGGCGCACACGGCAAAGCAGCGCACTGGCCGTCCGGTTCCGCGGGGTTGGCAGCTTCCTGGGATAATCCGGGCGCGCTGGCCGCGGCGCTCCACCCGACGTCCGCCTTTGCCGGCGCGCGCGGGCAGGTTCGCCTGTTGTTGGCGCAAAACGCGAGCCGCATACTGGTGCAGGTGGCCGAGGTGCCCATGCAGTCGCATCTTGGGTGCTACGCAGTGTGGGAGGAGCAAAACGGCCGACTGCGCAGCCTCGGCGAGTTCCTTGTCAACAGCAACGGTGCGGGGAGGATCGTGGTTCCGGTTCCTCCGGGCGGTCTGCGGGGCAGGATTGTGGTGACGCTCGAACCGCGCTGGGGTGATTCTGAGCCGCAGGGACCCGCCGTTCTTTCGGGGCAGGTCGTCAGCGCCTAAAAGAGCGTGCCCAAAAGAGGGCGGGCCAAGATGCGCGCCGAAGCCCTGCACCGCAGAATTCTCGACCCTTTTCGGACAGTCTTTAAAACCGGATGGGCGTCTGTGGCGTTCATAGGGCGAGAACACTGCGAAGAGGTAACCGGAATGAACGCACAGCATGAGAAAATCCGCCTGTTGCTCCTTGATGACGCCCCGCTGTTTCGCGTTGGTCTTAAAGAGATTCTGAATGCCGTTGCTGATCTGGAAGTGGTGGGAGAAGCGGAGAATGACCAGTCGGGAGTCGATCTTTGCCGCGACGTTTTGCCCGACGTGGCGGTCGTCGGATGGGAGGCGCAGCGTTTTTGCGCGAGCGATGCCATCGTCCGGTTGCGGTACACCCGGCCGGAGATGCGTGTGCTGGTGTTGGCCGCCGCCGACGACGAGTCCATTTTGCGCGCGGTGTTCCACGCAGGCGCGGCAGGTCTGACGCTGAAATCTGCCGCACGCGATCAGATCGTGAGCGATGTGCGCCGGATAAGCCGGGGGCGGATGGTGATTCCCGAAGAACTGTTGCGTATGGTGATGGAGGACTATTTGACCCGCGAACCGCCGTGCAAAGAGGGGGCGGAGTGCCTGACGGCGCGCGAGCGGGAAGTATTGAGGTGCTTGAGCACGGGGGCGTCCAACAAGGACATTTCCGGAGCGCTCGGGATTAGCCCGAATACGGTACAGAACCATGTGGTGAACATTTTGCGCAAACTGCGTCTGGAGAATCGCGTCCAGGCGACGGCGTACGCTGTTCGCAATCGTTTGACGCCGGACGGCCGGGGGCGGGACGCGGGTGCGATCACTGTGCAAAAATAAGCGGCCAACTGATCGTGGAGGAAGAATGGAGGGAGAAAGACGGTGGCATCACTGGCGAATATATTGTAAAATTTACAGGTGCATATCAATTAATTAAAGAGCCTGTTCAAAAAGAGGGCAGGTAAGCCCCGCGCAGTTCTGACCTCTTTTTGAACAGGCTCTTATAGTGAAGAGGCGTTGCGGATCATGATGGTGCTTGTGACTGGCGGTACAGGCTATATTGGCGCCCATACGTGCGTGGAACTGCTGCAGGCGGGCCATGATGTCGTCGCGCTGGACAACTTTTCGAACAGCAAGCGCCAGGTTCTCCCGCGCATCCGGGAACTCGCAGGGAAAGACCTGCGCTTTTATGAAGCGGATCTGTTGGATTCCGGGCAGGTCGAGCGCGTTTTTCAGGAGTGCGCGATCGACGCTGTCGTGCATTTTGCCGGCCTGAAAGCGGTGGGCGAATCGGTCGCGCAGCCAGTCCGGTATTACCACAATAATGTGACGGGCACGTTGGTCCTGTGTGAAACGATGGCGCGGCACGGGGTGCGCCGCTTGGTTTTCAGTTCGTCCGCGACCGTCTACGGGGC
The DNA here is from genome assembly GCA_021821225.1 of Bacillota bacterium. The sequence continues at coordinate 7,551 of JAKACR010000053.1, forward strand.
GTCCGAAGCCGTCCCGTTCAAGGAGGATCTGCCGCTTGCTCCGGTGAACCCATACGGCGGAACCAAGGAGATGATCGAGCGGATCCTGCGGGACCTGCACCAGGCGGACGACCGCTGGAGCGTCGCCCTGTTGCGCTACTTCAATCCGGTCGGCGCGCATCCGAGCGGTCGCATCGGTGAGGATCCAAACGGCGTTCCGAACAACCTGATGCCGTATATCACGCAGGTTGCGGTGGGCAAGCTGCGGGAACTCTCGGTGTACGGAGACGATTTTGAGACCAGGGATGGCACGGGAGTGCGCGATTACATCCATGTGGTCGACCTCGCGCAAGGCCACCTGAAAGCACTGGAGAAGGTGGCGGCGAAAACGGGAATCGGCGCGTACAACCTCGGGACGGGGATCGGGTACAGCGTGCTGGAACTGGTGCAGGCGTTTGAACGCGCGTCCGGCGTACGGGTTCCGTACCGGGTGGTCGGCCGCAGGCCGGGAGACGCGGCGGTCAGCTACAGCGATCCGACGAAGGCGCGCGAAGAACTGGGGTGGAGCGCGCGGCGCGGACTGGACGAGATGTGCGCGGATGCATGGCGCTGGCAGGCGCAGAATCCGCTGGGGTATGACGAGAGCTGATCTGCGGCGGTGAATCCCCGCCGTGGATGGATGAGGAAGATTGATAGGAGGCGCACGCCATGCCGCATGAGCAGATTGCCCGGGTGCTTCAGTATTTCCGGCTTGCCGGCCAGAACGACCGCCGCCTGTGGACGGTTCTTCTGGCTGTTGTCCTGGCAGTGGCCATGCTGGTGTCGTGGCATGCCAATCAAGCGGGAAATAGGGTGACCCTCGACAATTTTTTCGCCGCGCCGATGGCCAAAGAAGGCTATTCCGCTTTTGCGCACGGTTCGGCCAACGCCGCTTCAAGCATGGCGCAGGCGTCGGCTGGTTCATCGACGGTTTCGACGGTTTCGACGGCCGCGAGCGGACAGGGGCGCATGGTGATCGAGCAGGCGAATCTCGATGTCACGCTGCCGGATGTGACGAAGGCGGAGGCGAAACTCTCCGGCAGGGCGGTCGGGTACGGCGGATTTGTGGAGTCGACCGCTCAATCGACCGGAGCGGGGAACGCGCCGGTTGTCATGATGACATTGCGCGTCCCGCAGGCCGATTTTTCGGCGTTTGTCCAGTTTGCCCGCTCGCTTGGCGTGGTGACGTCTTTTTCCCAGTCGGGCCAGGACGTGACGCAGCAGTACAGCAGCCTAACCGGGCGCACGGCTGAATTGCAGAGTGAGCGCGCGGCCTACACGCGCCTGTACGGCAAGGCGCAATCCATGCGCGACATGCTGCAGATTCAGCAGGCGCTGGCGCAGGTCAACAGCCAGATCGCGGCGTTGTCTGCGCAGATGCATTCCGTGCGCCGGTCGGTCGAGCTGTCGACGGTTTTTCTCACGCTCTCGACATCGACCTTCTCCAGCACCGCCTCGCCGCCGGTCGTGACAGCGTGGGATCAGATGGTGGCCACTCTCGGCTCCTCCGCCTTGTCGCTGTTGACAATGGTTGCCTGGACTGTGCCGTGGCTGGCCGTGTTTTTCCTCGTCGTTCTCATCGCCCGCGCCCTGATACGCAGGAAACAGTAAGACGATATCACGAAAATACGCGGAAGCGGTCCTCCACCGACTGGAATGTTTTTTCCGCCGGGGCCGCCGTGGGCTTGCCGAACGGCATCTGGGCCAGCAACTGCCAAGTGGCGGGCAGGCTCCACTGTGCTCTCACTTTTTCGTCGATCAATGGATTGTAGTGCTGCAGGCTTGCGCCCAGCCCTTCGCTTTCCAAACCCATCCAGACGACCAGTTGGTGCATCGCGCTGGTATGCTGTGACCAGACGGGGAAACGGTCCTGGTACAGGGCGAACTTCTCCTGCAGATCCTCGACGACATGCTGATCCTCGAAGAACAGGACCGTTCCGTAGCCGTTCCGGAAGCTGTCCATTTTCTGCTGTGTCGCTTCAAATTGCCCATCCGGCACGATTGCCCGGAGCACTTCGGTGGTGATGTCCCACAGTCTGTCGTGGTGCTTGCCGAGCAACAGGACGATCCGCGTGGATTGGGAATTGAACGCCGACGGCGTGTGTTTCACCGCTTCTGCGATGATCTCCCGGATGCGATCGTCGCTGACCGGCGACGCTTTGGCGATCGCGTAGATCGTGCGCCGCCCGCGCAGCGCTTGCCACAAGTCGGTGGAAGATGTGATCGTTGACATAAATGAGCCTCCCTTGCGCGGTGCATTTCGTGATGTCCTTGTTGCTGCGTCCCCAGAGGGACAGGGGATAAACCGAATTCCGACAGAGGACTTTATATCATGTCCTCCGGCTTGTGTTATTATGCAATCTACAGGCGAGATTGAGAAGTACGCACTTTGAAGTGCCATAGTACCGGAAAGGATACTGCGAGAGCCTGTTCAAATAGGGGGCAGGTAAGACCCGCGCAGTGCAAGGAACCAGCCAGAAATGCGGACCGAGCGTACGTTTCTGGGTACGAGAGGGAGCATTTCTGGCGATGACGCGGCAATGCGCCGGGGAGTTCTGCCCCCTTTTTGAACAACCTCTGCAAAGGATATCGTGAAGGAGGAAGATCCATGGCCGAGGATCCATCCCAGTGCAAGGTTGAACAGGCGCTCAGCATTGTGGTGGGGAAATGGAAGCCTGTCATCCTGAGACACCTGCAGTTGCGGGGAACGATGCGCTTCAGTGAGCTCAAGAGCCGCATACCGGGAATCACGCAAAAGATGCTCACCGCCCAACTGAGAGAACTGGAAAAGGAAGATCTCATCCGCAGGGTTGTCTATCCCCAGGTGCCGCCGAAAGTGGAGTATTCCATGACCGACCACGGGCGTACGCTGCAACCGATCCTGCACATGATGCACGAGTGGGGAGTGGCGCATGTGGAGCATATGCACAGAGTGGAACAGAGAGCTGCGAGCGGCAGGAGGGGACGCACGGACGCCGGACGCTGATCGCGGCGGCGGGCGGGATGCGACTGATCTGGGATTGGCGGATGGAGCGGACAGGAGGGGAGATTCGCCGTGTATTTTGCGGATGTCGGAAATATTCAGTACGAGGGCGGGCAATCGGACAATCCACTGGCGTTCAAGCAGTATAACCCGCAGGAGATCGTGGCCGGCAAGACAATGGAGGAGCACCTGCGGTTTGCCGTGAGCTATTGGCACACGTTTACCGCGCAGGGCAACGACCCGTTCGGTCTGCCGACCATGCGGCGTCCCTGGAACGGCAGCGCGGGCCTGGACCTGGCCAGGAGAAGGATGGAGGCTTCATTCGAATTCTACGAGAAATTGGGCGTCCGGTATTTCTGTTTTCATGACCGGGATATCGCGCCCGAGGGCGATACGCTGCGGGAAACGAACCGCTATCTCGACGAAATGGTCGACATGTTGCACGGCTATCTCAAGACAGGCCGTGTGAAGCTGCTGTGGAATACCGCGAACCTGTTTTCCCATCCGCGATTTGTGCACGGCGCGGCAACGTCGTGCGATGCGGATGTCTTCGCGTATGCGGCGGCGCAGGTCAAGAAGGGACTTGAGGTCGCGGTGCGGCTGGGCGCCGACAATTACGTTTTCTGGGGCGGCCGGGAAGGGTATGAGACGCTGCTCAACACCGACCTCAAACTGGAATTGGACAATCAGGCCTGCCTGTTGCGCATGGCCGTCGACTATGCGGACGAGATCGGGTTTGCGGGCCAACTGCTCATTGAACCGAAACCCAAGGAACCCACCAAGCACCAGTACGACTTTGACGCGCTGACGACGATCGGGTTTTTGCGGACGTACGGGCTTGCCGACCGTTTCAAACTCAATATCGAGGCCAATCACGCGACGCTCGCGGGACATACGTTTGAACATGAATTGTACGTCAGCCGCATTCACGGCATGTTGGGGTCGGTGGACGCGAATCAGGGAGACGCGCTGCTCGGATGGGATACGGATGAATTTCCGACCGATATCTACATGACGAGCCTCGCTATGTACCAGATATTGAAAAATGGCGGCTTGCACCGCGGCGGGCTGAATTTTGACGCCAAGGTGCGCCGCGCCTCCATGACGCCCGTTGATCTCTTTCATGGCCACATTGCTGGCATGGACAGTTTCGCCTGGGGGCTCAAGGTGGCGGCCAGGCTGATGGAGGACAGGGTGTTCGACCGTTTCGTCGAGGAGCGATACAGCAGCTTCCGGCGGGGAGTCGGCAAGGAGATCGTGGACGGCGCGGCCACGCTGCGGACTCTGGAGCAGTACGTTCTCGACAGGGACGTGTCCGCGAACGCGTCAGGTGCGCAGGAGTGGTTGCGCGCCAGGCTGAATCAAACAATCTGGGATGTGTGATCTTCTGGCAGAAAAAGTACCGCTCACTTCTTGCGCCACTTTATATGACATAAAAAGTGAGGATTGGTGTAGAATTTTTTGTGTCCTAATGAAACAGCTTGACAGCTTCACTTTTTTGTGTGAATATACATCTCACAATCATCCTCTAGGGTTCCGCACAATGAGTTTAGTTGTCTGTGGTCTGGTCCGAGAGAGGATGCGCGTGAGATAATATCACGCGGCACGGAGGGACAAAAACCCGGGAGATTGCACCTGTTGCAGTCTATATGGGCTTTTGTTCCCTTTCTCATTTTAGGAGGTCGTTCAAAAAAGGTCGTTCAAATAGGGGGATTTGGGCATGGGGTTTTACCACCAGCATGGAAAAGCGTATCGCGACAGGGCGGAACGCTCGTTTGACCGCGACGCCCTGCAGGGTGTCGGGGCGGCTGCAGCGGAAGCTGAACTCCCCACCGCCCGCGCGGAAGAGGAGATCCGGCGCTCGATCGAACTGGGACTGGAGGCGGCCGACAGCATCGGAGATCGCACGATTTCTTGTTTCAGTCGGGGAGAGTTGCCGCACTGGGCGGGGATCAACACCTTTCTCAAACTCCCCTATCTGGAGAATGTGCATGAAGTGGGAGACTACGATGTTGCCATTCTCGGCGTTCCGTTTGACATCGGCACGACGTACCGGCCCGGCACCCGTTTTGGACCGCAGGCCATCCGCCGCATCTCCGCCCTGTACACCACGTATAACTACGAACTCGGCGTGGATCTGCGCGAGCAATTGAAGATGTGCGACCTGGGAGACGTATTTACCATCGCCAACATCGAAAAGAGTTTTGACCAGATCACGAAGGCTGTCTCCCACGTCATGAGCAAAGGGACAATGCCCGTCATGCTCGGGGGCGATCACGCCAT
>JAKACR010000054.1 GCA_021821225.1 Bacillota bacterium
CAGGCACTGGGGAAACCAGTCGTGGCGAGCGCGGTGGGCGGAATTGTGGAAATGATCCAGGACGGGATCGACGGGTTTCTCGTTCCGTCCAGGGATGTGGAGCAATTGTCCGCGCACCTGTCGCTTCTGTTGCAAGACGAGGACCTGCGGCGGCGGATGAGTGTCCGGGCCGCACAGAAGGCGACGGAGCGGTGGGATGCGCGGACGATGCTGACGCGGACAGTGCGGGTGTACGAAGAGGCGGTCCGGACGGCCCGCGCGCAGGAGGATCGCGCAAAGGCGAAAGCGGGAGCGAAGGCCAAAACGGGGGTGGAGGCAAGTGTGCCGCCGGTTCCCGCTCCGGAGTTTGCCGCCAGTCTCAAGCAGAGCTGTCCTGCTTCCGGCGCTCCGGATGACCCCATCCCCGTCCTGGAGACCGTATCCGGCTGCGTGCGTGCGGCCGTCACACAGCAGACAGTCGGTGATGCGTCCGTGCACCTGCTGGACGTGACCGGTATCGTCCTGCGCAGTGTCGGGACCGATGAGCACGGCAATTTTGCGATAGGCGACGTTCCGGCGGGAACGTATACATTGGCCTGTTTCTCCCGTGCGCATGGCTCGCGGACGCAAAAAATCTCTGTCCCGCAGGCGGCGGATTCGCCTTTTGCCGTGTTGCTGGCGTAACGCACGGAATGAACCGGATTCCGGCGGCAGGTGACGGGCCAAGAAAAGTCCGTCGCGTTCTTACGCTTCCTTTTGCGGCATGACGTGCGTGTAGGTTTCGGCCAAGCCCTGGCCCATGCTGTACCGCGGAGACCAGCCCAGCGCGGCTCGGGCTTTTCGGTTGTCCAGGCAACTGTGACGGATATCGCCCGCGCGCGGCGGCGCGCTGATTGTATTGATCCCTGAACCGTGAATCCCGGCGATGCGGGCGAGCAGTTGATTGACGGACGTGCCGACAGCCGTGGAAACATTCACCGTTTCGTTGTCGCCTCTGAGCCAGGCGGCCACATTGGCCCGCGCGACATCCTTAACGTAAACAAAATCGCGCGTCTGTTCGCCGTCGCCGTGAATGACGGGAGGAAGTCCCTGCCTGATGCGGTCCAGAAACAGGGCGACGACGCCGCCTTCTCCTTTCGCCGTCTGTCTCGGCCCGTATACGTTTGCATAGCGCAGGATCGTGAACCGCAGTCCGCGCAGGGCGTGAAACACCCGCAGATAGGCTTCGGGCGTCAACTTGGAGATGCCGTAAAACGAGATCGGCGCGACGGGGGCGCTCTCGTCGATCAGATCCGTATTGATATCGCCGTACACGGCGCAGGAGGAGGCGTAGATGAACTTTTGCACGCCGGATTCCGCGGACGCCCGGATCAGATTGAGTGTGCCCAGGATGTTGACGCCTGCGTCGTGCGCGGGATCTTTCAGCGACCGCGGCACATCGACCTGCGCCGCCTGGTGGAATACGGCGTGCGGCTTCACGTCCGCCAACACATCCTGTATTTCCGGCGATCGGATGTCCAACGTGTGCAGGACGGCCTCCGGGTGCACATGATCCTTTGCGCCACCTGACAGATCGTCGATGACATGCACCTTGTGCCCTGCAAAAATCAGTTCGTCAACCAGGTGCGACCCGATAAACCCCGCTCCTCCGGTCACGACCGCCAACATGTCCGTCACCTCTTTACATCAGATACATGCTGCAGAAATCGTGGATGTCTTACGGTATGTTGGCTGAAACGCCGGGTCGCGGCTTCCATCCACGCAATCACCGCCACCCTATACATGATAGTCTATTTTTGGAATGGGTGGGTAGCTATCCGATGCGAGAGACAACGGGCCGCCGTATGTTCTGTAATAGTGGAAGATGTGGGGAGGTCAGGCGGTAACAATGCCAAGCGCAGATTATCGCACCGCTGCAATCGTCGGATTGGGGTATGTGGGGTTGCCACTCGCTATTCTCTTTGCGCGGCGGGGGTTTTCGGTGACGGGCATCGATATTGATCCGCACAAAGTGGCCTTGTTGATGGAAGAGAAACACAGCTATCTCAGTGAACTTTCCGATGCGGTGATTGAGGAGGCGATCGGTTCCGGACGGTTTCAGGCAACCACGGACTTCGGACAGATCAGGCTGGCCGACGCCGTGATCATCTGTGTTCCCACCCCGCTTACTCCTGACCATCTGCCGGATCTCACGCACTTGACGCAGGCGGTTGCCAATATCGAACCGTATTTGCGGCTGGGGCACCTTGTCGTGCTCGAAAGCTCGACGTATCCGGGGACGACGGAGGAAGTGATGGTTCCGCTGCTTGCCGCCAAAGGACTGCGCGTTGGAAAAGAGCTGTTCATCGGCTACTCGCCGGAGCGCGTGGATCCTGGGCGCGACGTGACGCTGGAATCGATCCCCAAGGTCGTGAGCGGAGTCACTCCCGCCTGTCTGGAGCGGATCGAGCAGGTCTATGGCAGGGTATTTGCCAAACTAGTTCCCGTCTCGAACCCAAGGACGGCCGAGATGGTCAAGCTGGTTGAAAATACGCAACGCCTGGTCAATATCTCGCTTGTCAATGAGTTGCGGGATATCTGCCGGCGCTTCCAGGTCGACATCTGGGAGGTGGTCGACGCGGCCGCCACCAAACCGTACGGCTTCATGCCGTACTATCCGGGACCGGGAATCGGCGGCCACTGCATCCCGGTCGATCCGCTGTACTTGAAGTGGAAATCCAACCGTCTCGGGATGAGTACCACGATGATCGACGCGGCGGATGAAATCAACCGGATGACGCCTTCCCGCACCGTTTCGCTTCTGTCCAGCTTCCTGGGGAGCGGGGCGATCGCCTCTTTGCGCATTCTGGTCCTGGGCGTCACCTATAAGAAGGATGTCAATGACGTCCGCGAATCCCCCGCGCTGGAGATCATCCGGGAATTGCGCAAGGGCGGCGCCACAGTCGGTTTTTGCGATCCGCTCGTCGGCGAGCTGCAAGTCGACGGGACGGTCATGACGGCTCTGCCGCTCACCGAGGATACGCTGGGCGCGCAGGACTGCGTGTTGATTCTCGTGGATCACTCGTCTGTCGATTACGCGTTTGTGGTGAGTCATGCCCCTCTCGTGATCGATACGCGCAATGCGACGAAGGATGTTTCGGAGCGGGACCGGGTAGTCGTTTTATGAGTCATCGTGTGATGGGGGAGGGGATGGACCCGATGCGGATCACGGTCACAGGAGGAGCGGGGTTTATCGGTTCCCATCTGGTGGAGGCGCTGCTGGCTGACGGCCATGAGGTGACGACGCTTGACAATCTGTCGACAGGGCGGGAGGCGCATCTGCAGCATGTGCTGCAGCATCCCGGGCATACGCTGGTCAATGGAGACGTGCTCGACCGGCAGACGGTCGGGCGATGCCTGGCGGAGTCAGACGCCGTGTACCATCTGGCCGCTGTCCTTGGCGTGCGAAACTGCGTGGACAATCCGCTGAACGTCATCCGGGGGAATCTGGACGGTACCCGCTGTGTGCTGGAAGAAGCGTTTGCGCGGGGTGCCAAAGTCATTTTTGCCTCCACTTCGGAGGTTTACGGGAGGAATCCCGACGTGCCGTTTTCCGAGGACGCCGATCGCGTTCTGGGACCGACGACGGTGCACCGCTGGTGTTACGCCACGGCCAAGGCGATGGATGAGCACCTCTGCCTGGCGTACGCCAAGGAGGGGATGCGCACCACCATCATCCGCTATTTCAACGCCTACGGCCCGCGCGCCGACAACACGGCCTACAGCGGCGTCATTCCGCAGTTCATCGGGGCGGCCCTGCGCAATGAGCCGATCCGCGTCTTCGGAAGCGGCAAGCAGACGCGCTGCTTCACCTATGTGGACGATCTTGTGCGCGGGACCGTCGCCGCGCTCGGCGAACGGGCGGATGGGCGTGTGTTCAACCTGGGCACCCAGGTGGAGGTTTCCATCAACAGTCTGGCGCACCTGATCCGTACCCTGTCGGACTCGCGGTCGCAGATCGTGCACATTCCGTATGACGAGGCGTTCGGGCGGGGATACGAGGACACCATGCGGCGGGTGCCGGACCTTTTTGAGGCGTCCGCCGCGCTTGGCTATCGGGCGGAGACCAACCTGATCGCCGGACTTGGGAATACCATCCAGTGGCAACGGGAGCATGGACGGTGAACGGTTTGTACGACGGCTGTCCACTGGTTGTTCATGATGGCTTCGCCACGTCTCCCTATGGGTCATGGGATAAAGTCCTCTGAACAGGCGATCTGATTCCAGATAGTGAGTTTGAGGATTCAGCCAAACTCACTATCTACTGTTGCGCGTCTGTGAAAATTCAGTTATCCCATGTTCTCCAGGCTGTGAAATACCATGCCGGCGATCACGAGTGCGAGTCCCGCCAGATCAAGCGCCGATACGCGGGTTCCGGGTATGAGCAGCAGGCCGCCGATCAGGGCGAAAACGACTTCGCCCGCCTGTGTGGCTTCCACGGCCGCGAGGCGGTGCATGTCCTTGCGGACCCAATCGGTTGCGGTGAAGAACAGGGTGGTTGCGATGACCCCCGAGGCAATCGCCACAATCAGCGCCTGAATCGTCTGCTGTAAGCTCGGAAGTCCGGCGGTGACGATCCGGTCGGTGGACAGGATCAACCAGAGCGGCATGCTTGCGATCGTCATGCCGAGCGTCCGTTGATAGGCGTCGAGCCTGTCCGCGCAGAGATTCATCATTTTCCGGTTGCCGAGCGGATACGCAAACGCCGCGACGATGACCGGAATCATGCCGGACAGGAGAACGTGGAGCGGCTTGCGCGCGGACTGCGACCATTCCATCAAGCCGATTCCGGAGAGCATGATCAGGGAGATGCCGACGCTTTTTGCCGGGATGCCTGTCGTTGTCGGAATGTCTCTCGCAGTCTTTTCCGGACTTTGTGCCGCGTGGTGCGGCGCGTGCAACAAAGGCGTCATCAGCGCGCCCGCGATGATGGTGAACTGCCAGGTGCCCGCCACAAGCCATGCGGGGCTGTAGGCGGCCGCAAAGCACAGCGGCGCGTAAAACAGCCCGAAGCCGACTGTGCTCCAGACAAGCCATTGCAGTGGCTGCCGGCGCATTTCGGCCGCCAATTCCCCGGTTCCGCGGCGGATGGCGACCAGTGCCAACAGCGACGGGACCATGAAGATGTACCGCAGGGAGGCGCTCCAGATCCAGTTTCCGCCGCCGGCGCTCATCCGTTGGTTCAGCACGAAAGATGAGGCAAAAAATAAAGACGACAGAATGCCGAGCAGGATTGCCTTCATGGTATTCCTCCACGGATCAGGGTTTCTGTCGCAGAATCCCGGCTATATCGTCCCCAGCGCGACCGACCGTTTTGCGCATGGCGATGTGTTCGATCGCGGCGTCCATAAAGCGCTCGCCGAAAGCCGTATACCCCATGCGCTCATAAAATGCCGTGGCACGGATCTGGGCGTGCAAGACGATCTCCCGAAAACCGGCCGCGCGGGCATCCTGTTCGAGAAATTTCATGAGCGCCCGCCCGAGACCCGACCGGCGGTGGGAGGCGAGGACGGCCACGCGTTCGATTTTGGCCGTGCCGTCCGGTGTATAGGATCGCATGCGCGCGGTGCCGAGCGCCTGTCCGCGACGGTCGCGGGCCAGCACATGGACCGTGTGCGGATCCTGGTCCAGGTCATCCAGCTCGAGGTGCTCGGGGACATTCTGCTCTAGGACGAAGACCTGCTTCCGGACGAGAAACGCCGCTTGCAGACCGTTTGCGTCCTTCACGCGTTGGATGGTGATATCGGACATTGGGCAATCTCCTTCATCATAGGATTGCATGATATGTGTTCATATGCCGACAGTGTAGCGCAGATGCGGGCCATCTGCATCGCAGACTTTATCACATGTCCTCTGGGCAGACGCGCGTTCCAGGATTATACTGAATCCAACACAAGGTGGCGGGAGGAATTCGCTTTGGATGCCGCGGTCAACACGGCGGTCCTGCTTTTCTATAAACTCTCCCGGAGCGGGAGCATCCGCGTCCGTTTCCGGTCGTGGTCCTGGTTTCTCGGCATGATGTCATTCATGCTGGTGACCGCCATCTGGGGCTACAGCAACATTGTCATCCACCAGGGGGAGGCGGCGATCTCCCCGGCCGTCCTGCTCTGGATGCGGTTTGCCGTCGCGGGCGTCGTGATGCTGCCCGTAGTCCTGCGGCTTCGCCTGTCGAGACGCGACTGGCTTTTCGGACTTGGGACGGGCGCCGTGCTCGGCCTGTCCGTGCTGGCCCAGGGTTGGGCCATGATGACGGTTCCCGTCGACGAAGTGGCGTTCATCACCGCGCTTTATGTCGTGTTCACTCCGCTCGGCGCGTCCTTGCTGCACAGGATGTGGCCGCCGAGACTGGTCTGGTTCGCGGTGGGGCTGAGTCTTGTCGGGATGACGCTGCTCATCGGCAGGCTGTCGGTGAACCTGCACATCGGCATTCTGTGGGCCATGGTCGCCGCGCTGGGGATTTCGGTGCAGATCATCGCCACGACGTCACTGGTCAAGACGGTGTCCTCCGTACAGCTCGCCGGTCTTCAATCGGAGGGGGCGGCGATCACGCTGACCCTTGCGGTCATGATCCAGGGGGCATTCTATCCGTCGATCTATGCCGGGCTGTTTCATTGGACGCCGGTCCAGTGGTTCTGGATCGGTTATCTGGCCATTGCGGCAACGGTTGTCGCGGTATTTTTGCAATCCTGGGGACAGGCGAGAATCTCGGCCACGGAAGCGGCGCTGGCGTTTAACATGGAACCCGTGTGGACGGCGCTTTTTGCGCTGGCGGTCCTTTCGCAGGGCATGACGGCCGCGCAGGTGACCGGAGCCGCGCTTATCGTCGGCAGCCTGAGCGCGGTATCCGGCTCGGGACGCAGTCGAAACGGCCAGATTCTCGGAGAGGGGATGAGGTAATCAGGCAGGTGCTGAATGTGTAAACCATATGGGGGTACCTTAACATAAGCATACTCTGTGCGCTGGGACGGTGAAATTCGCATTGCCTGACACCAAACACATCATCGGCGATGTTCGTCCGGTGCCGCTCATCATCACGGCGCTGGTTGGCGTGGACCTCTGGTTCATCCGTCCGCCTGTGGGGGTGAGCGCCCAGGCGTGGCACCTGTTCGCGATATTTGTCGCGACAATTCTCGGTTTTGTTTTGAAACCGCTCCCGATGGGTCCCGTGGCCGTCATGGGGATTGCCGCCACGGCGCTGACCGGCACGCTCAGCATCAAAGAGGCGTTGAGCGGATTTGGGAATACAGTGATCTGGCTGATCGTCATCGCCTTCTTCATTTCGCGCGGCTTCATCAAGACGGGACTCGGCGAGCGGATCGCCTACCTGTTCGTCAAGCGGTTCGGCAGAAAAACGCTCGGTCTGTCCTATTCGCTGCTGGCCGCCGACTTGGTGCTGTCGCCGGCCATTCCCAGCAATACGGCGCGGGCAGGGGGCATCATCTTCCCGATCATCCGCTCTTTGTCGGAGACGTTCGGCTCTCGGCCGGAGGATGGCACAGAACGCAAAATGGGCGCTTTTCTGACGAAAGTCGGGTTTCAGGGCGACCTGATCACTTCGGCCATGTTCATGACGGCAATGGCGGCGAATCCTCTTTGCGCCAAGCTCGCCAGGGATGTCGCGGGCGTGAATATCACCTGGACCGGCTGGGCCGTCGCCGCCGCGGTTCCCGGCCTCGTGAGCCTGCTCGTGGTCCCGTACCTGCTCTACAAATTGTATCCGCCAGAAATCCGGGAAACGCCGGACGCCTCGGCGCTGGCCGGCAAAAGACTTGCAGAAATGGGACCGCTCACGCGTGCGGAAAAACTGATGCTGCTTGTGTTCGCGCTGGTTCTGGCATTGTGGATTTTTGGCGCCCGGCTGGCCGTCGACCCCACGACCACCGCTTTTATCGGCTTGGCCGTCCTGCTTTTGACCCAGGTGCTGACGTGGGATGACGTGAAGAAGGAACAGGGCGCCTGGGACACATTGATCTGGTTTGCCGCGGTGGTCATGATGGCGACGTACCTCGACAGACTGGGCATGATTCCGTGGTTCGGTCGACTGGTCAAAGGTTCGGTCAGCGGCATGCCCTGGATGCTGTCGTCCCTCATTCTGCTGCTGGTGTACTTTTATTCCCACTACTTTTTTGCGAGCAATACGGCCCACATCAGCGCCATGTTCGCCGCCTTTCTGGTCGTGATGGTCGCCGCCGGCGCGCCTCCGGTCCTCTCCGCCCTGCTGCTTGCGTTTTTCAGCAACCTGTTTGCCGCCACAACCCACTATGGCGCGGGATTGTCGCCGGTTTTCTTCGGCTCCGGGTACGTCCCGCAGGCGAAGTGGTGGACGCTGGGCCTCGCCGTTTCCGTCGTCGACATCGCCGTCTGGATCGTGGTGGGCGGCGCATGGTGGAAATTGCTCGGCCTTTGGTGAACAGGTCTCACTTCACTTCAACCAGTGTTCTTACCCGGTGTGCATGAAGTGTCCCATACTGGGCTCAAAGACATTTGTGATGTCCAGCGTCTGCCCGGTGACCATTCCCAGGAGAGAGGCCGCCACCGCACTGCTGATCCGCGTCCTTACCTGTTTGGGGATCGGGCGTGACAATCAGGATGGTTCTGCGTCGGACCGACCCCACCCCTGTGATCCGGTCCACGATTTCGGCGAATGAACGGTTTTTCGCGAACGATTCACTGAAGAGTCGCGTGTACACATGGCTGACGTACTTCCATTGTGGTATCTGCAAGGATAACAGATGGTACGCCATAAGAAGCGCGTGTGGCGCTGGCCGTCACGATCTGCGTCTGTGTTTTCGGGGACTGCGGCGCCTGTTCACCGGGAGAATTCTGCTGCTGGTCGAGATATGCAACCACCATGAAACGGCCCCTGCATCCCGATCGTAACCCAAGCCGGTGAGCAGAGCCTGCTGTTCGAGTTCCTTGTAGTCCCAGCAGCCGGACAGCGCGAAGCAGCACAGATTCAGCAAGGAAAACATGGCGGTTTTGACGGTCATTAGAGATAGTATTCGATGGTCGTGCAGGGATCATGCAACCGCGATTTTCAGCGTATTCTCCTGCCGGAGAACAAGTGAAGCAACCCGTATGCCAGAAAAGAGACGAAAAAACCCACCACAAAGCCTGACTGGCTCCTGCCCACGAGCGTGTTGGCAAATGGACCGTTCCAGATCGCTGAACTTGCGAACAGGAGTGTTGTCGTTATGCCCAGCAGCCACGCCAGAAGTCCCGGCATGCCCACTCTGCGGTGGTGACGCCGCTCGAAGCGGGGAAGCGCCATGCCGGCGAGAGAATCCATGATCATGATTCCCGCCCAGGGCGCCAGTGTACCGCCGATGAGGGTGAGAAAGGACTGGAAAGTACCGATAAAAGGGCTGTTGCTGATGAGAAAGTACCATCCAGCCGCGCCTGTGAGGAGAAATTCCACAATGGCTGTCCAGGGGCGAGCGATGCGGATGCGCATGGTCTGCAACGTCAGGCCGGATGAGTAAATGGCCAGGATGTTCTCGGTCAGAAGCCCGATCGCGGACGTGATCCAAAACAGGATTGTCCAGAAGACGGGCAAGCCATGGCCGAGTTCGCCGAGCGGATTCGGGGAAGTTGCGAAATCGCGCAGTGCAGGTGTGAGCAACATGCCTGAAACGATGATGCCGACAAGCGGAATGGCCGCTCCAAGAAAGGTCGCGAGCACAATCCGCGACGATGGAGTGGCGGTTGGCAGATACCGCGTGTAATCCGACGCGGTGGTGACCCAACTCAATCCCGCGCCGAGGATGATGAGCCCTGTGGCCGGGAGAAAACTCTGCGTGAAGGAGCCCGGCGTTCCCATTCGCAGAAAATGGACCTGATGGCGCACAAAAAGTTCAACCACGACGGCGAGGGTCGATAGCCCGAAGACAAGGCTGATCCATTTTTGCACCCGCACAATGGTTGCATGCCCATACAGGGCGACAAGAAAGGTGAATCCGCCGATGCACAGAAATACCACAGTGGTCCCGAAGGCTCCCGGTCGCATCCGCCAGACTGTTTGTAACAGGCTCAGCACGGCGTCGGTTGCTGTGACCCAGATGACCGTCTCCCAGCCCAGAAGGTTCACCCAACTGACGAGCGAAGGCAGGGTGTTGCCGTAATCGCCGAATGGCCGGCGGGCAATCATCAACATGGGTGAACCGGTGTTCTTGCCTTCGATGCCAAGGAAGCCAACCAGCAAAAATGAGGCGCTGCCTAGTAGGGAAACCATGATTCCCTGCCAAAATGTGAGATGGTAGGCCAGGATCATCGCGCCGTAAAGCAATCCCAGAAACCCGATGTTGGCCGCAAACCAGATGTAAAAAAGTTCCTGCGCATTGCCATGGCGCTCCGCGTCAGGCACCTGTTCGATTCCGCGCTGTTCGATGCGCCAGGGGTTGTCCGCCCCATTCATGATTGGCTCTCCAGTCTGTCCGGCAACAAATTCCCCAAATGAAGGCAGGGGATTTGCGTGCTGACGCCGCGCCAATGAGGGTCGCCGGACAGTCTTCCCGCCACAAGCACCGCTGTCGCAGGGCCGCCGGATTTCGTCGCAATCTCTTCTGCCGCCGTTGGCAGCGGCAGGAAACGAAGACCTGTGGTTGTCGCCAATTGCTGTGCTTCGCGGACAGCTCCGCGTGATCCCACAGGCAGGACTTCCCGCACCGAGCTCATGGCGAGCAGGCGGTGCAGCCGGGAGAACGAAACGGAAGCGGGGTCTCCCCGCAACACCTGATCATGGGGCGCGCTCTTGGGCGTGCCGACGAGCCAGACTTCGTCGCCGGCACGGGCGGAGCCCAACCGGAGGGTGGGTGGCGGGACATGGCCGACCACCGTCACGCCAAGCGCCGTGACCGCGATCGGCACATTGCTCTCCGTACTTCCTGTGACTGGGAATTCGTCGGGAAGTCCTGCTTCTCGCACGGCCGCGCGAATACCGGCGATGATCCGCTCACCGTACGTACCTCCGGCGCTGACCGTGTCGATGATCAGCGTTGGCGCGGCTCCTGACGTGAGAAGTTCAAAAAGGGCGACGCGGGCTGTGAAGTATCCGGCATCTTCCGCTGAAGCCGCAAATCGGTCATGTGTGAGTTCGCCGATGCCGGCAAGATTATCGGTTGCAAAGACCAGCCATTCTTTTGGATTTAATTTCCATATTATCAGATCCCGGATTTGCGTAAGTCCGCACATGGTTTCGCCTCATTCAGAAGGTGTCTTCATTACAGAAGGTGTCCGCAGATATGGGTCAGCGGGAAATAAAAAGATCTCCAGCACAAAAGCTGAAGGTCTTGCAGCAATCTCCGATTCATCGCATGACGCATTCCTTATTTTCCTATCGCGCTCCGCCCATATTGCCAGGCGGTGATTTGACAAGCTGCCCCGCCGTTGTTACCCGCGTCGGGGACACGGGTTTGCGAATGATCTGCATCGGGTTCACCTCCCGCCATGAACGATTGCAGGCTCGTCAAGCATGACCATGAAGCGCCTGATCCGCCAGTGGAGGAGTTGAAGGAATCGTTCCGGCGTCAGATGATATCAGATGATAGTCGTTCGTCGCAATGTCGGCCGTGTACTCCACATCGTGCGCTGCGCACGACTGCAAAAAAGACGCGGAGAGTTCGCCGATGATCTCGGGAGCAAGCAACGGCTCGCCGCCAAACCAACTGATCGAGACGGTGCGCAGGAAGCGGGCCCTGTCATGCACAAAGGATGCTGAAGGTCCGTGACGACCTCACGGGTCATTTTACCACGCGGGAATGTCTGATAACAGTATGTGCAATCGAAGTTGCAGGCTTCCGTCGGCAGCATGACCAGATGGAGCATGTCCGTCCGGTGCTGGGACTGGTGCAGGAATTTTGCCCGGAGGGACTCATCCGTTCCTTCAGCGACGAAAAATCCACAGTCCCGCTCCCTGCTTGCATCTTACCTCAATCCTTTTCGGACACGCTTTTTAAGCGCCGCGTCCCCCTGGCTTGTAGCCGCACGCGGGATCCTCCGCCAGCGCATCGCCCGAATGGGCGTACGCCCGTGACCGGGAGCCGCCGCAGGCGTCGCGGTATTCGCAGACGCCGCATCGCCCGCCGAAGCGCGCCAGACGGATGTCGCGCAGCAGGGGATGATGGCGGTAGATGTCCGCAAGGGATTGCGAGCGGACACTGCCCAGCGGGATGGGAAGGAAGCCGGCCGGATGGACCGTTCCGTCGTAGGCCACGAAGATGATTCCTTTGCCGTCGCGCGTGCTGCTTGTCTGCACCTTCGGGTGGGACATGGGATCGCCCAGCAGGTCGTGCAACCGTCCGGCGAGGCGAGCGTAGAGCGGATTCAACCCGTATGCTTGCGCCACTCTGCCGGACTCGTCCGACTGATTCTCTTCCTTTCGCCATGCGGCCACGCGGCGAAATGCCGGTGCTTCGACCGTGCGCACCGTGAGGTCGTACAATGAGGCGTCAAAGAGAAAATGGGCAACCGCTTCGCATTCCTCCGCGGACAATTCCGCGGCCGCCCGCCCCCGGCCCACCTGGATGAGAAAAAACACCTCCCAGATGCTCACGCCCGTCTGTGCCATGATATCCACAATGCCGGGCAGATCGTCCACATTGTCTTTCATCACGGTGGTGTTCACCTGCACCTGAAAGCCTG
>JAKACR010000055.1 GCA_021821225.1 Bacillota bacterium
AAATTCCGTATTTCGTCCTCGGCCGCGGCAGCAATCTGCTCGTGCGCGATGGCGGGATGCGCGGACTGGTCGTCAAACTGGGCGAAGCGCTGTCGGAAGTATCCGTAAGCGGGAATCAATTGACCGCTCTGGCCGGAAAAGGGATGGTGTCAGCGGCAAACATTGCGATTTCGCACGGCCTCTCCGGACTCGAATTTGCCGCGGGGATACCGGGAACAGTCGGGGGCGCGGTCACCATGAATGCGGGTGCGCACGGCGGAGAGATCAAAGATGTATTGCGGGCCGCCACCGTGTTGACGCCGGACGGCGAGTTGCTCGAAGCGGCGTCGGCGGACTTCGCTTTCGCGTATCGCCACAGCGTCGTGCGGGAACGCCGGTGGATCGTGTTGTCCGCCACTTTCGGGCTGCAACCGGGCGATCGGGCTGAGATGCGCGAGCGGGTGCGCGCCTGGAGCCGGCGGCGCCAGAGCACGCAGCCGCTGTCGCAGCCGAATTGCGGCAGCGTGTTTCGCAATCCGCCGGGCGATCATGCGGCCCGCCTGATCGAAGCCGCGGGACTCAAAGGGCTGCGCGTCGGAAACGCGGCCATCTCGGATTTGCACGCCAACTTTATCGTGAACCTCGGCAAAGCGCGTGCGGCCGATGTGCTTCAGTTGATCGAGCGCGCCCGGACAGAGGTGTGGGAGCGATTTGGCGTCCGTCTGATTCCGGAAGTGCGCGTGGTTGGAGAGGACGAGGCGCGGGGGTGAGTGTGTGGAGCGTCTGGTCATCGAGGGAGGAACACCCCTATCGGGAGTATTGCGCGTACACGGAGCCAAGAATGCGGCGCTGCCGATTCTGGCGGCGGCGACGATGGCAAACGGGCAGATCGTGCTTTCGGATGTCCCCAATCTCGAAGATGTCCATGTGATGCTGGATATTCTGCGCGGACTTGGCGCACAGGTGTCCTATCAGAGAAGAACGGTTGTCGTCAACCCGCAGGCCATTCAGTCGACGGATGTCCCGGAACACCTGATGCGCCTGATGCGGTCGTCCATATTTTTGATGGGCCCCCTTCTGGCGCGGTTCGGCACGGTGCGTGTCTCCAAGCCGGGCGGGTGCACCATCGGATCGCGGCCGATCGATTTCCATCTCAAGGGTCTTGCACAGATGGGGGCGCAGATTGTCGACCGGCACGGGTTCATTGAGTGTTCGGCGCCTCGTCTGAAGGGGGCGCAGATCTTTCTTGATTTCCCCAGTGTGGGCGCGACAGAGAATCTCATGATGGCCGCCGCGCTCGCCGACGGCGAGACGGTCATCGGCAATGCCGCGCGGGAGCCGGAAATACGGGAACTGGCCATGTTTCTCACGCATCTGGGGGCCCGCATTCAGGGGGCTGGCGAGGACACGATCGCGGTGCGCGGAGTGGACCAACTCGGCGGCGCGGAGTGGACCATCGGGCCGGATCGCGTGGTGACGGGCACACTGATGTTGGCGACGGCCATCACCGGGGGGCATGTCCGGTTGCAAAACGTGCGGCCGGCAGATCTGACGGCGGTGATCACCAAACTTCGGGAAGCCGGTGTGCAAGTGCTGGCGGGCCATGATATACTCGAAATCAAAGGTTCCGGTTCACTGCAGGCGATCGAGCGCATCCAGACAGCTCCCTATCCTGGCTTTCCGACGGATCTACAGGCGCCTTTCATGGCCCTCCTCTCTCTTGCGCACGGCACGAGCGTGGTGTCGGAGACAGTTTTTGAAGACCGTTTCAAGCATGTCGGTGAGTTGCAGCGCATGGGCGCCGCCATCAAACTGGATTTGCGCACCGCATTTGTGCGCGGTGTCAAGGAACTGACGGGCGCGTTTGTCGAAGCGAGCGATCTGCGCGCGGGAGCGGCGCTGGTCCTGGCGGGACTGGCCGCCCAGGGAAGTACGGTGGTGGAACGCGTGTTCCATATCGACCGTGGTTACGAGCATATCGAATTACAATTGAGAGAACTCGGCGCTCATATCGCAAGGACGAGGCAGGCGGGAACTTCCGCGTTGCAGGCCGGGGGGTAACGGCGACCGCCAAGGGACATGGGATAAAGTCCCCTGCCGCAATTTGGATTATCACATGTCCCCCAGGCGGCGTTTTGCGTATGGTTTTAAATCGTGTCCGACAGGGGTCGAGGGAGTTCCCGACTTCTGTCGGGGTACTTATTTACGAGCGTGTCCGGAGGGAGTCCACCATTTTGCACATTCGGCGGGACGGGCCCGGACCGGGACGCCGGGTCGCCTATACAGTTCTGATCACCGTATTTTTCGTCATTGTCGGCGCAGTGGCCTATCTGCGCTCTCCGTTTGCCCTTGTCAAGCGGGTGAGCGTATCCGGCAATACGGATATTGCGTCCTATCTGCTTTTGCGTGACGCGGGCATCGCGCCGGGACAGAATCTGTTCGAACTGCCCGTTGCCAAGGCGCAAAACAGGCTGCTGTCCGATTTTCCCATTTTGCAAAGCGTGAGCATCCGGCGCGACTATCTGGCTCAGAGCGTGGATATCGCCGTGCGCGAAAGGGCGATCGCCGGAACACTCGATGCGTCCGGGACCCTGTACGAAGTGCTGGCGGACGGCGTCGTTCTCTCCCGCATTTCGTTTGGCGCGGGCGGCAACCGTCCGATCATCAGCAGCGGCGGGCCGCTTTCCGTCAGTCTGGGGTCCCGGTTGACCAACCCGGCCCTGTTGTCCATCTGCCGTCAATTGCCCGGATTGCCTGCCGGATTGGCTGCGCAGCTCTCGGAACTGCATGTGACAACGGCGGGCGGTTCGTCTATGGTCGAGGCGTTCACGCGCGACGGATTTGAAATCCAGATGCCCGTCGCGCACCTTGCGGCGTCGCTCGCCCTGTATGACGGCGTCCATGCGCGGCTGATCTCGCTGCGCGTCGCGCCCGGCATCGTCGATATTTTGGCGGGCGGGCGGGCTGTGTACAAGCCTTTCCCGGCGGCGGGAGGGAACCAAACGCATGGCTGAACGGGCAAAAGGAAGCAGTCTTCTGGCGTGGACGCTCGTGACGACCGTGCTTGGGGCAATGATGGCTGTTCAGTATCACGATGTGCTGCTGGGCGGAACCGCCATCTGGACTGCGTTGCCCGGCGTCGGGACCGTGCAGGCGCGTCTTTTGGCGGTTCAGACTTACAACGGCGCACTGCGGCGCCGAATTGACCGGCTGGACAGGCAGATGACCGCCTTGCAATCGCGTACGCTCGCGCGCGGCGGGGAGGCGGCCAGCTTGGCGCGCCGGCTGTATGCAGACCGCATACTGACGGGTGCGACGGCCTTGGTTGGTCCGGGGGTTGTCGTCACCATCCGCGACGGACGAGTAACCGGGCCTGATCTCGAACAGTTTCTCACGCACGACTGGGATCTGCGTTCGGTTGTCAATGAACTCTTCCTGGCCGGCGCGGACGCCGTCGCAATCAACAATGCGCGGGTGACGGCGACAACAGGGGTGTTTTGCATTGGTCCGCTTGTGCGCGTGGGAACGAAGCGCCTCGGCCCACCGTTTGTCGTACGGGCGATCGGCCAGCCGGGGTTGCTCCGCGATGCGCTGGCGCTGCCCGGCGGCGTACTCGACGCATTGCGCAGCGCCAATCGCGGATTGAACGTGTCACAGCCCGTGATAAAAGCGCGCGTGGCGATTCCGGCAGCGGAGGCGTCCCCGGCGTTTGGAGGAGGGACGACCGGATGAAACGGCGGGAATACGCGGGACTCGTGGCGGCCGCCGCGGTCGTGGGCGTCATGATCGGGCTGGAGGCGCACGTCAACAAGAACACGGCCAGCGCGTATGGATCGTATGTTTCCGCCTCCTCGGCGCTCACATTCCAGGTGGCGCAGACGCCGCGGCTGATGATGCAACTCGGTCAGGTGCGGCGGGAGTGGACCGCTTTGCATGACGCCGCGACGCACGCGCTGCACGGTCTTCACATGCTGCGCGCCGAGGTCGGGCGATCCGACGCGGCGGCGGGACTGACGACGGAAAAAGGGGCCGGCATCACCGTCACAGTTGCCTTTGATCCGCATCTGCCGCTGATTCGCGGATTGCGCTATGTGGATGAAGCGGTTCAATTGCAGATGCTGGTCAACTGGCTTCAGGCGGCAGGCGCCCGCGCGCTCGCCGTAAGCGGCCAGCGACTGGTCACCACCTCCTCGATCCGCACGGTCGGCGGACTGACTTCCTCCGTCGGCCCGTTTTCGGGCGTGGTGCAGGTCAACGAAGTGCCCGTCAAAGCGCCGTATGTCATTCAGGCGCTTGGGTCCGCGCAGGCGATGATGAATATCCTGCAGGTCGAAGACCTGGCGCAGCAGTTCAACATTCTCGATCAATCATTCCAGGTCAGGCGTTACAGCGCGGGACATCCGCTGGTGATCCCGGCTTACCGCGGCGCTCTGCCTGGCGAATACGCGCGGGAGGTCGCTTTTTGATGGGGGTCGCACTGCCTTTTGTCGGGTTATTGCTCGGAATTGTCGCCGGTCTGGCGGTGAATGTCCATCTGCCTGCCGCGTATGCGGCTTATCTCTCTGTCGCAATCCTCGCTGCGCTGGACTCCGTGTTCGGCGGACTGCGCGCGGGAATGCAGGGCAATTTCGCGTACCGCGTGTTTTTGTCCGGTTTTTTCATCAATACACTGCTTGCGGCGTTGCTCGCCTTTCTCGGCGCCGTGCTCGGAGTCGATCTCGCACTGGCCGCCGTCGTGGCGTTCGGTGTCCGGATTTTTAATAATCTCGCAGAGATCCGTCATCGACTGTTGCGTAGTTAAAAATTTCTGTCCCCAAAACTGTGATATTCATGCTAAGATACAGTGGTACACAGGGGCCGTGCGAATGATGGACGGGTTGATGCGGCAGTTCACAAGGCGAGAGGGGAGTGCCGCTCGTTGGCAAAGGGAGATCTGATAGTCGGCCTGGATGTCGGAACGTCCACCATCCAGGCCATCATTGGCGAGATCGACGGCACAAACGTCAATGTCATCGGTGTGGGAACGGCCAGGAGTGACGGCATCCGCAAGGGGGCGATCGTCGATATCGACAAAACGGTGGTCGCGATCCGGGCGGCGATCGACCACGCGGAGCGCATGGTCGGCATCTCCATCAGTTCCGCATACGTCGGCGTCTCGGGAAGCCACATTGATCTGACCCCGAGCCACGGGGTTGTGGCTGTTTCGGCCACGGATCGCGAGATTGGCGACGAGGATGTCGAACGGGTGATGAACGCGGCGCGCGTGCTGAACCTCCCGGCGGAACGGGAGATTGTCGACGTGGTGCCGCGCGAATTTGTTGTGGATGGACTGACGGATGTGACAGATCCGCGCGGCATGATCGGCGTACGCCTCGAAGTCGACGCGTACGTTGTTACGGGTTCGCGGACCGTGCTGCACAATCTGCTGCGCTGCGTGGAGCGTGCGGGCGTCGAAGTTGCGGGGACCGTTATGCTGCCTCTGGCCGCCGCCGATATGGTGCTGTCGCCCGATGAGCGGAAACTGGGAATCGCGCTGGTGGATATCGGTGCGGGGTCCACGACCGTCTCCATCTTCGAGCACGGCACGCTGGAGCGGATTGCGTTTGTGCCGATCGGCGGCGACAGCGTCACAAGCGATGTGACGTTCGGTTTGCAGACGGGAACCGATGCGGCGGAGATTGCGAAGTGCCGCTACGGGGTTGCGGACGCATCGCTTGCGCGCGAAGAGGAGAAGTTCAGGGTGCAGCGCATCGGCAGCAGCACGGATAAAGAGTATACCACGATCGAACTTGCGTACATTATCGAGCCGCGCATGCAGGAGATATTTGCGTTGGTGAAGCGCGAGGTGGAACGCATGGGATTTCCGCGCGGCCTGCCCGGCGGGTACGTGCTTTGCGGGGGCGGCATGCTGTTAAAAGGAGCGGACAAGCTGGCCGTCCGCGAGCTTGGCGCGCCGGTGCGCGTGGCGATCCCCGATTTCGTGGGCGTGCGGGATCCGTCGTATGTCGGTTGCGTGGGCATGATCAAGTATGTGTCCAAATTTTATAATCGACAGCCGGTCGCAGCCGCGGGCCAGGGCCGCCGCGCCCGTTCCGGCGGGGCGTTGCAGAGGTTGAAAGGCTGGTTGCAGGATTTTATCTGATCGATAGGTGCGTGTGCGACATTGTGATTGCGCCCAAAGTGTGACGACCCAGGCGTACGCCAAGGAGGACAGTCAATGCTTGAATTGGATGTTGAAATGGAGACGCTGGCCAAGATCAAGGTGATCGGTGTGGGCGGCGGCGGATGCAACGCAGTCAACCGTATGATCGAAGCGGGTGTGCGCAATGTCGATTTCATCGCTGTCAACACGGATGCGCAGGCGCTGCACCTGTCACGGGCGGCGGAGCGCATTCAGATCGGCGAGAAGCTGACGCGCGGTCTTGGCGCCGGAGCCAATCCGGACATCGGCAAGCGAGCCGCCGAAGAAAGCCGGGAACAGGTGATGAGCGCGCTAAACGGCGCCGATATGGTTTTTGTGACCGCCGGCATGGGCGGCGGCACGGGCACGGGCGCCGCTCCCGTCATTGCCGAGATCGCCAAGGAACTCGGCGCGCTGACGGTTGGTGTGGTCACCAAACCGTTCAGTTTTGAAGGCAGGCGGCGGTTGACCCAGGCTGATGCCGGAATCGACGCCCTGAAGGAAAAGGTGGACACGCTCATCGTGATTCCGAACGACCGCCTTCTGGAGATCGTGGAGAAAAACACGCCGATGCTTGAAGCTTTCAAGGAAGCGGACAACGTGCTCCGGCAGGGCGTATCGGGGATATCCGACCTGATCGCCGAACCCGGACTCATCAACGTCGACTTTGCCGACGTCAAGGCGATCATGTCGGAACGCGGCGCCGCCCTGATGGGCATCGGCATCGCCACCGGTGATCAGAGGGCCTCGGAAGCGGCGCAAAAGGCAATCCGGAGCCCGCTGCTCGACACGCCGATCGACGGTGCGACGGGGGTGCTGATCCATGTGGCAGGCGGAGAGAATCTTAGCCTGTTTGAGGTGAACGAGGCTGCACGGATCGTGCAGGACGCCGCTGACGACGAGGTGAACTTTATCTTTGGCGCCGTGATCAAGTCGGAATTGAAAGACGAACTGGTCGTCACCGTGATCGCCACCGGCTTTGAGCACCGCCCGTCTGCGCTGCAGCAGACGGCGCCGCGGCCCATTCCGCGCAACGCCGCGCCAAACTCGCCCTTGGACGGCAAGGTTTCAGCCGGTTCGGACAGCAACAACCTTGAGATTCCGGCCTTCTTGCGCAACCGCTCCGTCCGTCCATAGGACTGGCGGCGCATTTTCAAGACAGCCGGTCACGCCGCTTAGCGGCGCCTTCGACAGCTTGAAAATAGCAGGGTGAATATGGCGGGCTGAAAATGTGCTGAGTCGCCAGTGTCCCTTTGCTCGTCGCAAGTTTAGCGATGGCGGTGTCCGAGCAGGAGCAATGGAATGCTGGCGACTGGCATAATATAGGATAATATGGGAAAAGTCATTTGGAACAGGCTCTTTTGATACGCCCGTGTCGATTCTTTTGTTGCGCTGACGGGCAAGTTCTGACAACCTTCGCCATATAGATCAACTATACTGGACCAAAAGCCTTGAGGTGCGCGATGGTCGTTTATGTCGACCTGGCTTTTGTCATCAATCTGTTCGTGGATGCGAGTCTGCTTTTTGTCACCGCGACCGTGCTGAGGGCGCGTTGCCGGTCTTGGCGGGTATTTACGGCCGCGGCGGTCGGATCCGCGTACGCGGTGGCGACCCTTTTTCCCGGAACGGGAACGCTCCGTTTATTTGTCGTGAAGTGGCTTTGCTCCGTGGTGATGGTGCAGATAGCGCTGGGACCATCACCTGCGCTTTTTCGGCATTACCGGGAATGGGCGCGGCTATTGCGCCAGGTGGCGGTGTTTTACGCAGTGGCGTTTGCGGCCGGAGGCGCCGTCTACGGCCTGCAGAATCTGTTTCACGCGCGGCCAGAGCTGTCGGGGCTGGCCCTCGTGCACGGGCGGAT
The DNA here is from genome assembly GCA_021821225.1 of Bacillota bacterium. Next base: position 8,022 of record JAKACR010000055.1, read on the forward strand.
CGCGTGGTGGACTAGCATCGGCGCGCTGGCGATCGTCAGTTTCGTTCCTGTCGGTCTGTGGCTCGTGCGCCTTGCGCTCGTCGCCGGCAGGCGACTGCGTGCAAATGACCGGCACCTGTGCGATGTCGAGATTCGCTTGGGCGGCCGGGCGGTCCAGTTGCGCGCGCTGGTGGACACGGGCAACAGTTTGGCCGATCCGATCTCGCGGGCGCCGGTGGCCATCGTGCGGGCGGGGGCGGTCGCCGATCTGCTTCCTCCCGCGCTGTATTCTCCGGTGCTTGGGGGCGCCGATCCGCTGCGCGCGTTGTATGGTTCTGCGCAGGAATTGGGAGAATTTTCAGAGCGCGTCCGTATCGTGCCCTTCCGTGGAGTGGGCGGCAGGGACGGACAGTTGCTGGCCTTTCGCCCGGATGACGCAATCGTCCGGATAAAAGGGACGGAGTCCTCGGTCATGCCGCTTCTGGTGGCAATGCAGGCGCAGCCTCTTGCGCGGACTGAGCACTATGATTGTCTCCTTCCGGCTGTCATTGACCTGTCGAACTTTGTGGAAAGGAGAGATCCGGGTGTTGATTCCGATGCGCATGCGGCTGGGCTTTCGTCTGCTCGTTCTTCGCATACTGCTTAGTGTCAAGGCGCTGGAACTGGAAACTATCTATTACGTGGGCGGTAGTGAGGCGCTTCCGCCGCCGCTCACGCGGGAAGAAGAAGAGTTCCTGCTGGCCAAACTGCCGGGCGGCGACGAGGCGGTCCGAGCGCTTCTCATCGAACGGAACCTACGCCTTGTTGTGTATATTGCTCGAAAATTCGAGAATACGGGCATCAATATCGAGGATCTCGTGTCCATCGGGACGATCGGCCTGATCAAGGCCGTCAACACGTTTGACACGGAGAAGAAGATCAAGCTGGCGACCTACGCGTCGCGCTGCATCGAGAACGAGATTCTCATGTTTCTTCGGCGCAACAACAAGGTGCGCGTCGAGGTGTCGTTTGACGAACCGCTCAATGTGGACTGGGACGGAAACGAGCTGCTGCTCTCCGACGTGCTCGGGACGGATGTCGACACGATCTACCGGGATATTGAGGAAGAGGTGGACCGCGACCTGCTCTACGGGGCGCTGGAAAAGCTGGGCGAACGGGAACGTCGGATCATGGAACTGCGCTTCGGGCTGACGGGAGAGAAAGAGATGACGCAAAAGGATGTCGCGGACCTGCTCGGAATCTCGCAGTCTTATATCTCGCGTCTGGAGAAGCGGATCATCAAGCGGTTGCGCAAGGAATTCAACAAGATGATGTAGGGGGGTGCGCGTTCAGAAACCATGCATAATTCACCCCTCCAGGGACATACTGGTACACGAAGTTGACCGGAATGCGCCTGGAGGGACCCACTTGAAACGCAACAAAGTCGAGATCTGCGGTGTCAATACGTCGCAGCTTCCAGTGCTTAACAACTCGGAAATGAGAAGTCTTTTCACCCGACTGCAATCCGGCGAGACGCAAGTCCGGGAAAAACTCGTAAACGGCAACCTGCGGCTGGTGCTCTCTGTCATCCAGAGATTCAACAACCGGGGAGAATATGTCGACGATCTTTTCCAGGTCGGTTGTATCGGACTCATGAAGGCGATCGACAATTTTGATCTTGGCCAGAACGTAAAATTCTCCACCTACGCGGTGCCGATGATCATCGGGGAGATCCGCCGCTACCTGCGCGACAACAATCCTATCCGGGTCAGCCGCTCCCTGCGCGATATCGCCTACCGCGCGTTGCAGATTCGCGACAGCCTCACGAACGAACATCTGCGGGAACCCACCATCACGGAGATATCTCAAGCCATGGATGTGCCGAAAGAAGAGGTGGTCTTTGCGCTCGACGCCATCCAGGACCCGGTGTCCCTGTTTGAGCCCATTTACCATGACGGCGGCGATCCGATTTTCGTCATGGACCAGATCAGCGATGAACAGAACCAGGACTCCACGTGGATCGAGGAGATTGCCATCCGGGAAGCGATGCAGTATCTGTCGGTGCGGGAAAAGAAAATTCTGTCCATGCGCTTTTTCGAGGGGAAGACGCAAATGGAGGTGGCGGACGAGATCGGCATTTCGCAGGCGCAGGTGTCGCGACTGGAGAAAGCGGCGATCGGCCACATGCAAAAGCACATTGATTAAGGGCCGTCTACCTCGCGAAAGGCAGACATACGCTTACTGTGAACGCCGGTATTGACACCGGCGCCGCGGGGGCGATGCGTGATGAGAGCGTCCGAATTGCAAGCCAAAGACGTGATCAATGTGGTGGACGGGAGGAAGCTCGGATCGATCGGTGATCTGGATATCGACGTGGACAGCGGATTGATCCGGGCGATGGTCGTCCCGCCGGCAGGACGTTTTTTTGGTTTGCTCGCAAGCGGGGAGGAAGTCGTCATTCCCTGGACAAATATCGTGAAAATCGGCGCGGATGTCGTTCTGGTCGACCTCCGACAGGCGGAGACCGCCCTGCCTGCGTCCGGCGCGCGTCCGAGCCCGACTTCCGCAGGCTATTGAGAGGGTCGCCGCGCTGTTGACGGCTGTCGCGGCAACGGCCTTTGTGGTACCATGGTGCAAGGTTGACTGGTTCGGTGAAGCCGGCCGCGGAGGTGCCAGCGTGGCGGATATGCTGTGGATCGATCACTTTGGCAACGGCGCCGTTGTCGCTTGTTTTTCCGGTCGGGACGGGGGAGTCAGCCGTTCGCCGTACGCGTCGAAAAACCTCGGCCTGCACGTGGACGACGACGCGTTGTCCGTGCTGGAGAATCGCCGGCGGGTCGCGCGCCGTCTGGGTATGGCGGTGAATCGCATCACCTATGCGGAGCAGGTGCATGGTGCGGGCGTGACGGTGGTGGGGCGCAGGGAGATCGGTCGCGGCGCCCGGGACATAAAGGACGCGCTGCCGGGGGTGGACGCGATGGTCACGCGTGCCAAGGGAGTGGCGCTCGCCGTCCTGGCCGCGGATTGTGCGCCGATTCTGCTCGCGGATGCGGATGCGGGTGTCGTGGCGGCCGTGCACGCGGGCTGGCGGGGCGCCGTACAGGGAGTGGCGCTGTCCGCGCTGCACTCCATGATGGAACAGGGAGCGCGGGCAGAGCGGGTGCAAGTTGTCATCGGACCCGCAATTCGGGGTTGTTGCTACGAGGTGGACGCTCCCGTGGTGCAGGCCGTGCAGAGGGCGGTCGAGCGCTTCTCGCCGACTTGCGCCGCGCCTTTTGCGCCGCGGCTCTCCGGGGAGTCCGGCAGATCCATGCTGGACATCCCGGCGCTTTGCCGCGACCAGTTGGCGTCCGCCGGCGTGGAGGCGCGCAAGATCGTTGACGTGGGCATCTGCACAAAATGCATGCCGGGTTATTTCTCCCACAGGCGCGACAAAGGGTCGACGGGCCGACACGGAGGATTCATCGGCTTGGCGTGAGGGGGGAGACTGTGACGTTGACGGTTGACGAAACGGCATACCGCAGCCTCATTCGCGAACGCCTGGCGGATATCCGCGAGCGGATCGGCGCGGCCTGCGCGCGTTCTGGCCGTTCTGCAGATGAAGTGACGTTGGTGGCTGTGACAAAGTACATCGACGCGTCGCGCACGGCGCTTCTTGCGCAGGAAGGGGTGCGGCATTGCGGCGAAAACCGCTGGCAGAGCGCGCAGGAAAAAGTGGCGTCGGGCATTCCTGTACAGTGGCATTTTATCGGCCCCTTGCAGCGCAATAAAGCGGGCAAGGTGGCGCATTCCTTCGATTGGGTCCACAGTGTCGACCGCGCCGCGCTGGCCGTCGATCTCTCGCGCTTTGCGGCCGAAGGCGGCAGGACGCTGAGTGTGCTCGTGCAGGTGAATCTGTCGGGGGAACCCCAGAAGGCCGGCGTCGCGCCGCACGACGCGGAGTCGTTGCTGGCGCAGTGCCAGGAACTCCCCGGACTGTCCTTGCAGGGATTGATGACGGTCGGACGGCAGGGACAGGGCGCGGCGGCGACACTGCGGGAATTTGCCGGATTGCGCAAGTTGCGTGACCAGCTTGGCTTGCGCCTTGGCGTCGATCTTCCGCATCTGTCCATGGGCATGTCGGACGACTACGAACTGGCCGTCGAGGAGGGGGCGACGCTGGTGCGCATCGGCCGCGCGCTTGTGTTGTGAAGTTGTGGATGTTGTTCAAAAAGGGGGCAGAACTCCCCGGCGCATTGCCGCGTCATCGCCGGAAACGCCCCCTCACGCACCCCAAAACGTACGCTCGGGGACATGGGATAAACGCAATTCCGGCAGGCGCGTCCCATGTCCCCAAGGTCCGCATTTCTGGCTGCTTTCTTGCCCTGCGCAAATCTTGCCTGCTCCCTTTTTGAACAGGCTCTTGTAGGGGGTCGGACAGGGTTTTTTGCGCCGAAGGGCGTCCGGAAAGAGGAATGCGGAAAAATGTGTCGAATATAACCTTCACGCATGGCGAAGACGCGCTGATTTTGTTGTTTTCGCTGCAAGAAGGAGATGAGACCATGTTGAACAGAGTCATGAATTTCCTGGGACTGGGCG
>JAKACR010000056.1 GCA_021821225.1 Bacillota bacterium
GACAATCCGCCGCACGTCGGGATGAAATACTTCGATCAATGGATGGCGGAGGTCTTCCGGATTCCCGGCATTGCGATGAGCAAGACACAATTCACCCAGGTCTTCCTCGGCGGGATTTCGCATGACTACCCGGATCCGGCGGGAAGACTGAACAATGTCGCGAACTTCTACAATCCATTCACCCAGTTGATGGCCCCGGTATGGCTCGGCAAAGAATCGGCCGCCAAAGGGCTGGCGGCGGTCCAGAAGGCCTGGCAGGCCACCATCTCGCAGGAGGGGACGGGATGAACCTCCGGAAGTCTTACTGAAAACCCTGCACCGCATGCGGCACATACGGTTCTTCAAGCCGTGCGATTTCCTTTGCGGTCAGCCTGACGGAAAGCGCAGCCACGGCGTCGTCCAGATGGTGCATTTTGGTGGCGCCCACGATCGGAGCCGTGACGGGCGCCTTTTGCAACACCCATGCCAGAGCGATCTGGGCGCGCGGAACCCCGCGCTCCGCCGCCACCTCCGCCACACGCTCGACCACTCTGCGGTCGGCGTCCACAGTTGAAGCGTAGAGCTTCTTTCCAAATTCGTCCATCCCCGATCGCGCGGTCGCCTGATCCCAGTCCCTCGTCAGTCGACCGCGTGCCAAGGGGCTCCACGGAATTGCGCCAATCTTCTCCTCCCGGCAAAGCGGCAGCATTTCACGCTCTTCCTCGCGATACAGAAGGTTCAGGTAATTTTGCATCGACACAAAACGCGTCCATCCGTTTTTCTCGGCGGCATGCAGCGCTTTGAGGAATTGCCACGCATACATGGAGGAAGCGCCGATGTACCTTGCTTTGCCCGCCTTGACCACATCGTGGAGCGCTTCGAGCGTCTCTTCAATCGGGGTGCTATAGTCCCAACGATGAATCTGGTAGAGATCGACATAATCCGTCCCAAGCCGCCGCAAACTGTTGTCAATCTCGGCCATGATGGCCTTACGCGACAAGCCCGCGCCGTTGGGACCCGCGTGCATGCGGCCGTGGACTTTCGTCGCGATCACGATCTCATCGCGCCGGCCATAGTCTTTCAGCGCCCGCCCGACAATCTCCTCGCTCGTCCCGTCGGAGTAGACGTTCGCCGTGTCGTAAAAGTTGATACCAAGTTCCAGCGCACGCCTGATAAACGGCCTACTCTGTTCTTCATCCAGAACCCAGCGGTGATTGCCGCGCTCAGGCACCCCGTAGCTCATGCAGCCCAGACAGATGCGCGATACGTCAAGGCCCGTGTTGCCCAGTTTTACATAATCCACCGCTCTGCACTTCCCCTCATCCGGTTTGATGGCGCGCTGCGCGCTACTTAGGATTGTACCACGCCCGCGCCGTACTGCCGCAAACCGGTTCAAATCGAATAACCGTCTCCCCGATGAGCGCCCCCTTTTTGAACAACCTCTTAGACGTGAACGCTTTTTGAACGCAGGGGCGCAGCCAACAGTCGCTGATACTTCTCCACAACCTTCAGGTACACCGGATGCTTGCGGGGAATGCCCGTAAACTTGGCGATGGTCGCCTGTACGCCGTTTTGTTCAATGGCCGCCTGCAACGCGGCGGCCTCGGAATCCTTCTCGTAATCGAACATCAGCGCCGCGGCCATCGCGGACGTCAGATTCGGCGTTTCCAATCCATGCTCATACGCCTGCATCGCCGGGCGCACCAGACGTTCATCCGGAGACAGTTTGCGGATCGGAGACCGCCCCACCCGCACGACCCTGTCCATCAGATGACGGTTTGAGAAGCGCTGTAAAATGGTCCGGATGTATTTCAAGTGCTGTTCCCTGTCGAAATGATACTTGTGGATCAAAAGCTCGCCAGTCTCCTGGAGGATCAGTTGTGTCTTTTCCCGCAGGCGCGCGTCGCGCATCACTTCCTGTATAGTCTGCAGACCCTCGACATACCCCAGATAGGCGGCGCTGCAGTGTCCCGTATTGACCGTGAAGATCTTCCGTTCAATATAAGGATTCAACGAATCCTTATATTGCATGCCCCTGATTTGCGGCGGCGCACCGCGAAAGTCCGATCGTTCCACGATCCACTCAAAGAACGGTTCCACCTTGATTTTGAGCGGATCCTTGTCATGCTGCGCCGGGACAATGCGGTCCACGACCGCGTTCGGAAACCCGATGTACTGATTGGCGTCGGCCTGCATCTCCGCGCAAATGTGCGGATAGACGTGCCATTTCAACCTTGAACTTGCGCGAATGGCGTTTTCACACGCGATCACATTGAGCGGCCGCGGATGATGGGTCAGCCTGTACTCAATCCCTTTGCCGATCACCTCGGCAATACTCTTTAACGCGTTCACCCCAACCGCCGTCGTGACGATATCCGCCTCCGCCACAGCCCGGATCACGGCCTCCCGATCGTTTACGCTGATCGCCGTCACATTTGTCACCGCGACGGAATCCTCGGCCTCATTTGCGAATGTCACGGTGTAACGGTGCCGCTGCTGAAGCAAGGCGGTCTTTTCCGGATTGCGCACGACAAAACATACATCATACCCCGACTGCGACAACAACAGTCCCACAAACCCCCTGCCGATGTTGCCCGCGCCAAAGTGGACTGCTTTCATTTCCGCACATCCCCCTTTTTCGTTTCGAGGTTGTTCAAAAAGGGGCCAGAACTCCCCGGCGCATTGCTGTGTCATCGCCAGAAATACTCCCTCACGTACCCAAAAACGTACGCTCGGTCCGCCTTTCTGGCTGCTTCCAAGCGGACATGGGATAACATTCACTACACACTCGGTTTATCCCACGTCCCCTTGCACTGCGCGAGTCTTACCTGCCCTCTTTTTGAACAGGATCGTTTAGGTTAAACCAGCAAAATCCGCCGAAACCAGGTCGTCCAGGTTGACGTCGCGCAGGGAATCCGCCCTGCGCCTCACTTCGTCAAACCGAAGGTATTTCGTGATGGCATTTGGCACGAGCACGCACTGCAGCCCCGCAGTCACCGCGGCCTTCACGCCATTTGGCGAATCCTCGACAGCAATTGCCTCGTGCGGCTGCACTCCCAGGCACGAGAGCGTCTGGAGGTACAATTCAGGATCGGGCTTCACGCGAGCCACGTCATCCGCCGTACGGATGCACGCAAAATACTCCCGCAGCCCAAGCTGCCCCAGAAAGCGCTCCACCCATTGCGCCGCGGAACTTGAGGCAAGACCAATTCCGAGACCCTTTTTTCTTGCCGCCGCCAGCCATTCCTCGACGCCCGGGCGAACCTTCTCCGCCTCCATCAACGATGCGTGACGCAGCCTGACCGAGGTTCGCAGTTCATCAAGATCCAGCGGAAGATGCAGGTCGGTAACGAGATATTCATACGGATTGAATGAGTGCAGACTCGTTCCGATACACTGCGAGTACTGTTCCAGCGTCAAATCGACGCCATGCTGCGCGTAGATCTCCCGAAACGCCATATACCACGCCGTTTCCGTGTCGATCACGGTGCCGTCAAAATCAAAAACAATCGCTTTGATCATGAATTCCACTCCTCCGCCACAGCCGGAAATCCTGCGGCCCTGCACGGCTAGATGAAAAACGCGCTGTGGAATAAGCCATTTGTTATATATTATTATAGGACCAGGACAACTTCTCATGTCAAGTTTTCTACAGGATACCTCGCTCTTTTCGTTTTAATTAGTCCATTATCATCATTTATAGGATTATAAAGGATATTAATCCATATAATTAATCACACAAATATAACGCTTACATAACGCGAGTAGCTGAAAGAGCGCGCGCAAAAACTACATGTCCTTGATTAAGGGGCATGTGGTAAGACATCCTAATTACGACCCGTGCGATTATCGCGGGACAGCCATGCGCCACATAGGTTCAGATCCGGAGCGCGACTTGCTCGGCGCCGCGAAATAAAGGTAGCCGTTTTTGGTGTCGTACCACCACGGTCCGGCATGTTTGACGAGATCTCTCACGGCCACGGAGTGGGCCGCGATCGTGAGCAGGGAGATCGTCCCACCGCCATGTTGCTCGAGAATGCGTCCATCCGATAGGATGCGAATCGACGTTCCGGGGTCTGCCTGCATCGCCCAGTTCGTGGTCTTTCGCAGGCGCAGCGCAAAGTGGGGTCCACCGTATACGCCGAGCGTCGAACCATCCGTCACATACAGAGCGTCGATCGGTCCAAAGCCCCGCGTCCGATGCATTGGCAGGAACGTGGACGACTTTTTGCGTGTGTGTCGTACACCCATATCCCGTTGGCCGTCATGACGGCGAGATAGCTGCTTGCCGCAGACCATTGCAACCCACCCGAAAATGGCGTATAGGACGACCGTGGCAAGGTGAAGGGATTGACGGGCGCGACAACCCGGGTGTGCCGCAGCGGATGCATGCACTGCGAGCGGCATAAGAATCAAGCCCGCACAGGCGATGCCCGACACTATGATTTTCAGGCTTTGCACGAATGAGCCTCCCGATTTGCGAAGTGGTTTCAACTGTGCGGTCTGGTTTATTTGATGAATCGGATGGAATCATGCTTTGGGATGATTTTGGCATCGATATAGGGGCGTAGTCGGGGTCACGCGCGAGTCTGTGGTGGAAATCACCTTCTCGACCTTGGTGATGGCCATGAAGCCGCTCACTCGAAGATATTGACACTCTGCGTGCTGCTGGTATAATGAAGAATAATTATATCTATTTCCAGGTATGGAAGAGCGTCCAGGGATCCGTTGACGGCGAACCGAGCGACGCGACGCTCAAAGCGTACACCGTAGGGAATAAAAGTGCGCGTCCGCAAAGGGTCGAGATAAGATGCAAGCAGGGGTTTGGGGAAGCCTGGACATGCGCGCGGAGTGTACGATGTGAGTACATGAGCACGCATGTCCAGCGCGAGCCGGAGCCCTGCGCTGCAGAGTTTTCGCCCCTTTTCGGACAACCTCTAAAAGACCTTCGGCAAGTTCCATCTTTCTATAGGATTGCCGCGCAGGTCTTTTTTGCTTCCCCATGGTAAAGCACCGGAAGGGAAGAATCCGGGTGACAAACAGCATCGAGGCTCATGGTTTGACCAAAACATTTCGTCTCCCACAGCGAAGAAAATTCGGCTTGCCCTGGCGGTTGATTTCGTGCGGGCAAAAACCAGGGTCGGCCGGGCCTTCTCCGCAGGCCGAGAAGGTGGCTCTTTATCCGATCAACCTTGAGGTGAAGAAGGGTGATTCGGTTGCGTTCATTGGACCGAACGGCGCGGGCAAGTCGACCACGATCAAAATGCTGACGGGCATCTTGACCCCGACCGCCGGAGATGCGCGGGTGCTTGGCATGCGGCCTTGGGAAGAGCGCGTGGCCCTGTCGTACCGGATCGGCACGGTGTTTGGGCAAAAGTCGCAGTTGTGGTACCACCTGCCCCCGCGTGACACCTTTTCTCTCATGGCCCACATCTACAACCTGCCTCGCGGGGATTATGCGAACCGGCGCAAGGAACTGACGGAGCGCTTCGAACTGGGGCCGTTGATGGACACCCCCGTTCGAAAATTGTCGCTGGGCGAGCGGATGCGATGTGAGATCGCTCTGTCATTTCTGCACCGTCCGGAAATCCTGTTTCTCGATGAGCCGACGATCGGCCTTGACGTGGTGGTGAAGCAGAATATCCGGGGGCTCATTCGCCACCTCAACCGGAACGAGGGTGTCACCGTGTTCTTGACCTCTCATGATGCAACGGATGTCGAGACACTGTGCGAGCGAGTTCTGGTGATAAACCACGGCAGGCTGTTGTTCGACGGATTGACCTCCCAAATGGCACAGAGATTCCTCCATTTTAAGGAGATCCATCTGGAAATCACGGACGGTCCCATTCTCTACTCCGCAGACGGAGTGCAGGTTCAACAACGCGACAATACCGCCACGCTTGTCGTCGATGTACGCAAGACCCCGCTTGAACGCGTGCTGTCGCACGTGCTGCAACATCATCAGGTACGTGATGTGCGCATTGTCGAACCGTCGATGGAAGAGATTATTCGCGCAATTTATACGGAGGCGCCGCAAGCGGCGGACCGATGAACCGGACGTTATGAAGATCGTTCACTGCGACGGAGGTGGCAGCCCGTGTATCGCAACTTTCGAAAATACTGGGCGATATTTGTCGTGGCGCTGAAGAATCAATGGGCCTACATCCCGGAAACATTGCTGCGCAGCGTTTTCCTCGTCGTCATCATGTACGTGTTTGCAGAGCTTTGGTCAACCACCTATGAATCATCGGGCCACCGTGTGCTCGGCGGATACGATGTCCGGGCGGTGGTATGGTATCTGGTCGTCACCGAGGCCATCGTGATGGGAACGCCACGCTTGGTCAACACATTGTCTGAGGAAATCAAACACGGGGACATCGCTTATCGTCTGACCAAGCCGGTGAATTACGTGTTGTACAACTACGCCCAGTATCTTGGGGAAGCCGCCGTGAGAATCGCTGCAAATCTGGTGATCGGAGGGGCGGTGGCATTTGCGTTTTTTGGCTTGCCTCCGACGACCTGGGCGTCGGGCGGGCTGTTTTTGATCACCGTCGCCATCGCTGTCACGATGCAGTTCACGTTGAACATGATCATTTCTCTGTCACTGTTTTGGATAGAAGACGGCCGGGGACTCGACTTGATTTCGTCGCGCTTGGTGATGATTCTGGGCGGCATGATGATCCCGCTCCCCCTGTTTCCGGCGTGGTTGGCTGCTGTCTGTACGTATTTGCCCTTTCAGGTCGTGGCGTATCTGCCCGCCAACACCCTGGTTGATCTTTCTGCCGAAAATGTCAGGCCGGATTTGCTTCGATCCGCCGTTTGGATCGGACTGTTTGCCGGACTGTGCTGGCTGCTGTACCGAAAGGGGGTACGGCAACTCCATGTTCAGGGCGGTTGATTCATGGAGACTAACAGCGGCGTACTTTTGGTTCAACCTGCGCGGCAGTTACGCCTTTCGAACGAGTTTCTGGCTGCAACTGTGGAGCATGGCGTTCAGCGACGCCATCTGGGTCGCCTTTTGGGTGATTTATTTTGCCCGCTTTCCTGTCGTTCACGGCTGGCGACGCCATGACATTCTCTTTCTGTGGGGAGTGAGTGCGTTCTCATTCGGGGTGATGGATGTTGTGTTTGGCAACGCCCTGCGGCTTGGGAGAATCATCGCGGAAGGGGAACTCGACATTTACCTGAGCAACCCGAAACCGCCCCTGTTTCACGCTCTGATCAGCCGGCAAAATGTGGTGGGGTGGGGCGACATGCTGTTTGGGGCAGGCGTGTTGATGGGTTCCGTTCCGCCTGACCCCGTCCACTGGCTGCAAACCCTTGTTGCCGCGGCAGCCGCCGGGATGTTGCTGACTGGTTTCGTGGTGATGACCCAGTCTCTGGTGTTTTTCATCGGTGGCAGAGAGGGACTGGGCGGACAACTGGCCGAGGTGTTCTTGGTCTTTTCGCATTATCCGTCCGCCATTTTCCACGGCTGGTTCATCCGCATACTGATTTTCGGGGTGATTCCGGCCGGTCTGATCAATGCCCTGCCTCTCGTGGTGGTGGATTCGGTGCATCCATGGCTGCTCTGGGTGAGCCTCGGAGCCGGAACGATGGAAGTGTGGATCGCCCGTACCGTCTTTTACAAGGGGCTCAAGGTGTACACTTCCGGCAACCGCATTACGGTCAGAAGCTGAATTTTTAAATTTGTCGGCCACGACGATCTTCATATCGAAGCGCTCAACCGTTCCTGCATCAATTGTGCCAGACTCTGAGCGTCAGCCTCCCCGGATTTGCGCAGGTTTGCAATGACTCGCTGCTGAATTTCCGCCGACTTATTCTGACTGAGCTTGGCTTTGCCTTCGATATTCGAGATGTCGATCCGAAACCCGACGACAGCCTTCATCCTCCCCAATCTCCCGGTATACCCGTTCACCGCGCTGGGCATATTGAACGTGGTCCCGCAGGAAATAATGCGGCGGGGCACACCCGTGTTTCAGGAGGAATCAGCGTGCCGAATCAAAACCAGCAGGCGGCGCAACAGGCGCAGCAGGCCATTCAGCAGATCCAGCAGATTGCGCAGCAATTGCAACAGCAGGAACAGATGAACGCCCAGCAGGCGCAACAATGGCAGGCCGCGTCCAGCAGCCAGGCCGGAACCCCGCAGATGACCAACCAAATGCAGAGTTTTGCCCAAAAGGAGCAAAACGCCGCCCAGCAACTGCAGCAGATCCAACAGTTGGCGCAACAGCTTCAGCAGCAGGTGCAACAACTGCAATAGCAGGTGCAACAACTGCAATAGCAGGCGCAACAACTGCAATAGCAGGCGCAACAACTGCAATAGCAGGTACAGCGCGAGCTGCAGATTCAATAGCAGCGCGGTCAAATCAGCCTCAGACAGGACAACCCACGGTGGATTCTCCGGCTTTCACGAAGAATTCGCCATGGGTTGTCTGCGGTTTGTCTTCGATGCTGCCAGATTTTCATGCTATCATGGATAGAAAAACACGTGAGGAGCTTACGAAGATGACCCGTGAACTGTGGAATACGGTCGACCGGTACATCGCCGGCCTGCTCGCGCCCTCCGATCCAGCGCTGGACGCAGCGCTCAAGACGAGCGCGAACGCCGGTCTGCCGGCCATCAGCGTTTCCCCGAATCAGGGCAAACTGTTACAACTGCTGGCTAAGCTCCGGGGGGCGCGCAACATCCTGGAGATCGGCGCCCTGGGCGGTTACAGCACAATCTGGCTGGCGCGAGCGCTGCCCGCCGGCGGACGCCTGACCACGCTGGAGGTCAACCCTAAGCACGCCGAGATCGCGCTGGCAAATGTGGCGCAAGCCGGATTGAGCCAGTCCGTCGAACTGCGGCTCGGACCGGCGCTCGAAACGCTGCCGCAACTCGCCGCCGAGAAGCGCGGCCCATTTGACCTGATTTTCATTGATGCCGACAAACCGAACATTCCGGACTACTTCGCATGGGCGCTTCGTCTCTCTGAACCTGGCACGCTCATCATCATCGACAACGTCGTGCGCAACGGAGAGGTCGTCGACGCCGCAAACCACGACGCGGGCATTCAGGGAGTGCGTCGCCTGTACGAGTTGCTGGCCGCCGAACCGCGGGTGAGCGCCACAGCCATCCAGACCGTCGGCAGCAAAGGTTATGACGGCTTCGCCATGGCCGTCGTCACAGAATGACGGGATCACGTCAAAGACAGCGCATGGTTCAGAAAACACTAGTATTTTTTCAGCCAATACAGTAGAATAACGGCAATCGACAAGTCAAGCGATAACGGCAAACCCGTTGAAAAATGGGGACGCAAAGTTACAGACCTAAGGCCGATGGCTATGGTGGCTGGACCGCCGAAAGGGCTTGTTTTTTGCGTCCGCAGGACTTGCGAAATCATTTGGGAGGTGCAAGGAGCGTATGCTCAAAAAAAGTATAGCCGTGCTGGGGGGAACCCTTGTACTGGCCGTCGCAAGCGCCACAGCCTTTGCGGACACCCCGGCGACCGTCGCTTCAGGAGCGGCTGTCGCGCGGGCGGATCAGGCGGTCCAGGCGGCAAAACAGGTCGAACAGACAGAGGAAGCCGCTTATCAGACACTTCTTCAGCGCGCGGAATCCGTGTTGTCCGGATTCGCCAATTCCGAATATGGGGCTTTATCCCACTCCCTTAAACAGGGGATCCCCGCCCTGCAGGCGGACCTTACAGAGTTAGCCGCCGCCACGACAGTTGTCCAGGCAAAAACTGTGTTGAACCAATTGGGAATAGACGTGGAGAAACTGAAGGAATCGCTCAATCACCCGGCAACCCAGGACAGCGGAATTAAGGAACAGCTGAACTCACTGAAGAATGCCGTGACGGCAAGCGGACCTTCCATAAAGAAATTTGCGGCGAATGTGGCCGCGCGAATCTCCGGCATCCAATCCGAGATAACTTCACTGCCCGCGGCGGCCACGAAAGGGCAGGTCAAGCAGTTGGTGAAGAATACGGAGAAACTCGGAGAAGCAGTCAGCACGTTGGAACATAAATTTGCAAAATGGGATGGAAAAATAAATTATGAATTGAATCGCTTACCTTCCAGTCCGCAAAGCGGCGGCTCCGCCACGCCACCGAGTCCGCCGTCGGCGCCATCCGCCAACCATGGATCAGGCGGCAACTCATCCGGTTCGACGAATGCACAGCCGCCGGCGCCGCCTTCAGCACCCTAATACAGCGTGTCTGACAACCTCTAAAAATACTCGGGAGGAAACGACGATGAAAGCAAGCATCCGATTGATCGCCGCGTCAATCGCGACCACGGTGGGCTTGATTGGCTTCACCTCCGCCGCCGCGTTTGCGGATGATGGCGGAAACGGCGGGGCGTGGGGCAGTTGGAGTTACGGCAGGAGTCACGATCATCACGGCCGATTCCCCACCCTTCCCCCACTGTTGAGGCAAACAGGTCGGACCACCGTCACATTGTCACCCGGTTGGAATCTGGTGGACCAGAGTGTGCTTGACACGCTCGAATCGCGCGGACAACAAGTGTACAGCGATTACTGGAACGGACAGGGCTACCAGTCTTCTGCCAACCGCAAAGCTGACGGCATCTGGGTATACGTGCAAAGGGGCATTACCGTGCCAATGCGGTCCCCCTCCGCGTCGAGCGAGACGATCACGGTGGCCGCGAATTCATGGGGGATGATCGGCAATCCCTACGGCGCCCCTCTGCCTGTCACGCTCCAGAAAGGCGATGCGGCCTATACCTACAACCCCGCGACAGGCCAGTACAGCCAGGCGTTCACAGGTACTATCACGCTGCAGCCCGGACAGGGGGCATGGCTGTTCTCCGCCGCAGGCGGATCGTACACGGTGGGAATCCAACCGCCGACGCCGCCGGGAGGCTCCACCGTGACAGGCAGTGTATACGGGAACAGCACAACATGAGAGATTAAAGGGAATCTTCTATTCCCGGCGCGCAGATCCCCCGTTCGCGTGTGGGACGGGGGATCTGCGCGCAGTCCGTACGCCTCCACGGCGTCCGGAATGCGGCCGATCTGCCGATCCATGGCCGTGACCGCGGCAAAGTACCCCTTCAGGTGTTCCCGCGGCTCTGCACGCACAGAGGCAGGCACTGTGCTCGGCAATTCCCAGGAATGAGGCGGCTCCTGCGGACAGGACGAGAACGGGCAATCATCATACGAGGCGACGATATCCAGCGGGTGTTCATTCAGCCAGGGACTGTGCGGGGCGGTGTAGTGCACACTCAGATAAAAAGGACGACGATCCGTCTCCTGCGCCCGCTTTGCCAGCACAGACAGCGCGTCGTCCGTGATGGCTTCCGTGATGTAGCCCGCTTCGGACACGAAATCTCCCTCCCGGACCATCGGCGCCCCGTGATAGGAGCCTCCGCCGCGCTGGTGAACGTACCAATGCGAAAAACTCTTCTGCGGACGCCGACTGTCGCCGAGGTGCCATTTCCCGCTGATGGAGCAATCGTATCCGCCCTCGTGCAGAACGTCTGTGTACCCGCGCAACTCTTTCAGGTACTCGATGGCGTCGGATCCGATGTTGCCGCCGCGAATCCAGTCGTGCACGCCGTGCTGGGACGGAATCCGGCCGGTCAGCAGGGAGGCGCGGGCCGGCGAACAGACGGGAGAAGTGCAGAAAAAGTTTGTAAAGCGCATGCCTGACGCTGCGAGACGGTCCAGATTGGGAGTGCGGATTTCAGCATTGCCGGAGCATCCCATGGCCCATTCGCCCTGGTCGTCCGACAGAATGACGATGATATGAAGGGGATCCCTCATGGAATTAACCTCCTTTATTTATCGTGGTGGGGGTATCGATGATAAAGAAATCATCATACCGAATCATCTCTGCCATCGACGAGTTTCGAGCTTGTGTTCAGAGCATGGTTTCATGAATGGATGGAAGTCTATTGGTAAACAGTGCCGGCCTTGCTACTCCAGTCCGAAGCGCGCGTAGAGTTCCTGCGGCGCCTCCAATTCCCCGAGCGCGCGTTGCAGCAGTCCGCGCATCCGCGCTTCGAGTTCCGCATCCTTGCCGACGAGGTTGTCGTCCTGCCAGGCGTCGCACTCTGTGTCAAACAGCATCGGTTCCCGTTCCGGTCCACGCATGTGGGCAGGGTAGCGCCAAACGGTCGCATCCGTATACGGAAGGAAACGGCCCGCCTCCGGATTCTCCGGCACTTTCGCCGGCGAAAACCAGTTGCCCGCATTCATGAACATCGACGAATACAGGTAGAGCGGCCTGTCAGGCAATGCGCCGAGGTGATAGGTGTAATGGCCGTCCGTCACATTGAGCGACCGTCCGAAATAACCGTAGATCGCCCACTCGCGCACCGTGTCCACCTTTCCGCGCAGCAGCGGCAGCAGACTCCGTCCGTGCCGCGCATCCGCGTCTCCCGCGCCCACCGCGTCCACCATCGTGGCGTACAGATCGACGGCGGATGTCAAC